>NZ_JBSHGZ010000005.1:85773-167071 GCF_053618075.1 Embleya sp. NPDC055664 | reverse complement strand
TGACCGGGCAGTGCCCGGTCAACCCCCGACTACTGCGTCGCGACTTGTTATCGGCACCTCGTCGGCTCGCGACCGGGTGTCCTCGGGTCGCTACCGACTCAGGATCAGGCTCATCGCCTCGGCGCGGGTGGCCGCGTTCAACAACTGGCCGCGTACGGCCGAGGTGAGCGTGCGCGCACCCGGCTTGCGTATGCCGCGCATGGTCATGCACAGGTGCTCGCACTCGACCACCACGATCACCCCGCGCGGGCGCAGGATGTTCACCAGCGCGTCGGCGATCTGCGTGGTCAGCCGCTCCTGCACCTGCGGCCGCTTGGCGTAGACGTCGACCAGGCGGGCCAGCTTGGACAGGCCGGTGATCTGGCCGTCCTCCGACGGGATGTAGCCCACGTGGGCTACGCCGTGGAAGGTGACCAGGTGGTGCTCGCAGGTGCTGTAGACCTCGATGTCCTTGACCAGGACCAGCTCGTCGTGGCCGAGGTCGAAGGTCGTGGTGAGCACGTCCTCCGGCTCCTGCCGAAGTCCCGCGAAGATCTCCCGGTACGACCTGGCCACCCGCGCCGGGGTGTCCTTGAGGCCCTCGCGGTCGGGGTTCTCCCCGACCGCGAGCAGCAGCTCCCGAACCGCGCGCTCGGCGCGATCCTGGTCGAACTCACCCACGGCGGGACGGCCGTCGAAGGTGACCGGGTCGATCGTCACGTTCAGTTCTCCGGAGAATCGGACGGCGGCTCGGGGTGCGCTACCGCCCCACCGGACCCCGTCGTGGTGCCCGTCGCAGAGGTCGCGCCGCCGTTGAGAATCCCATTGTCGCTGCCGCCGCCGGAGAGCGTGAGCTCGCGGGGCGTCATCACGGGGGGGCGGCTGGACGGCTGACGCCGACTGGAGCCGGTCCACGCCGGGCGGGCCGGACGCTTGGTGACCGGTGCGAAGATCTCGGCGACCTGGGCCTTGTCCAGGGTCTCCTTCTCCAACAGCTCCAGCACCAGGTTGTCCAGCACGTCGCGGTTCTCGACGAGGATCTCCCACGCTTCGTTGTGGGCGGTCTCGATGAACCGCTTGACCTCTTCGTCGACGATAGCCGCGACCTCTTCCGAGTAGTCGCGCTGGTGACCCATTTCACGACCCAGGAAGGGCTCGGCACCGTCGTTGCCGAACTTGATCGCGCCCAGTCGCTCGGTCATGCCGTACTGGGTCACCATCGAGCGGGCCAGGCCGGTGGCCTTCTCGATGTCGTCCGAGGCGCCGGTGGTCGGGTCGTGGAAGACCAGTTCCTCCGCCGCGCGCCCGCCCAGCATGTAGGCGAGCTGGTCGAGCATCTCGTTGCGGGTGGTGGAGTACTTGTCCTCTTCCGGCAGGACCATGGTGTAGCCGAGCGCCCGGCCCCGGGACAGGATGGTGATCTTGTGCACCGGGTCGGTGTTCGGCAGCGCGTGGGCCACCAGGGCGTGGCCGCCCTCGTGGTACGCGGTGATCTTCTTTTCCTTGTCGCTCATGATCCGGGTGCGCTTCTGCGGCCCGGCCACGACCCGGTCGATCGCCTCGTCCATCGCCAACGCGTCGATCAGCTTGGCGTCGGAGCGGGCGGTGAGCAGCGCCGCCTCGTTGAGCACGTTGGCCAGGTCGGCACCCGTGAAGCCGGGGGTGCGCCGGGCGACGGCCTTGAGGTCGATGTCGTCGGTGACCGGCTTGCCCTTGGCGTGCACCTTGAGGATGTCCCAGCGGCCCTGCATGTCGGGGCGGTCGACCGCGATCTGCCGGTCGAAGCGGCCCGGGCGCAGCAGCGCGGGGTCCAGGATGTCGGGCCGGTTGGTCGCGGCGATCAGGATCACGCCGCCCTTGACGTCGAAGCCGTCCATCTCGACGAGCAGCTGGTTGAGCGTCTGCTCGCGTTCGTCGTGGCCGCCGCCCATGCCCGCGCCGCGGTGTCGACCGACCGCGTCGATCTCGTCGACGAAGACGATCGCCGGCGCGTTGGCCTTGGCCTGCTCGAAGAGGTCGCGCACCCGGGAGGCACCGACACCGACGAACATCTCGACGAAGTCGGAACCGGAGATCGAGTAGAACGGCACGCCCGCCTCACCCGCGACCGCGCGGGCGAGCAGGGTCTTGCCGGTTCCGGGCGGGCCGTAGAGCAGCACACCCTTGGGGATCTTCGCGCCGACCGCCTGGAACTTGGCGGGCTCCTGGAGGAACTCCTTGATCTCGTGCAGTTCCTCGACCGCCTCGTCGGCACCCGCCACGTCGGCGAAGGTCGTCTTCGGCGTGTCCTTGGAGATCAGCTTGGCCTTGGACTTCCCGAAGTTCATCACTCGGGAGCCGCCGCCCTGCATCTGATTCATCAGGAACAGGAAGACCACGACGATGAGCACGAACGGCAGCAGGGAGAACAGGATGCTGACGATCGTGCTCTGCTTGCTGAGCTTGACCGTGTACGAGTCCTGGATCTTGCCCTGCTCGTACTTCGACTGGAGCAGGCGCTGGATCTCCACGCCCTGCTCGTCGATGTAGGAGGTCTTGATCTTGTTGTGCTTGTCGATCTTCACCCCGGGGATCAGGGTGAGCTCGAGTGACTGATCGTTGCCGCCGATGAGCTTGGCTGACTTGACCTGGTCGTTCTGGATCGCCTGGATCGCCTTGCCGGTGTCGACACCCTTGAAGCCGCTCGAAGAGGAGACGAGCTGCATCAGGAGGATCACAGCAATGACGGCCAGCGCGATCCACATGACCGGCCCGCGGAAATAGCGCTTGACGTCCATCGATGCGGGGCAGCAGACGCCCCGTCCCTCCTGCCGACTTTTGACCCGGGCGCCTCATGGCCCCCGGGTACGTTGCCTGTCCGGTATCGCCCGGCACGGTCGCCCGTGCTGATCGGATGTCGTTGCGTTAGACGGTACACCGGGCGTCCGCACGCCAACGCGCCGCGCGTTCACTCGCGATGCGCGCCTTCGTGGATCGACCCCCGACGCACCCTCCAACGAGGGGAAACGTTCCCCTTGTTCCCGGATGCTGCAACCGGATGTCGATCGCGCAAACCCGAAGGCGTGATCCGAGTGCCCGAGCGGGTCAGGTCGGCTTCGAACCGCCGTATACGTGCTCGGCCAGTGTGCCGACGAACGGCAGATTGCGGTAGCGCTCGGCGTAGTCGAGGCCGTAGCCGACCACGAACTCGTTGGGGATGTCGAAGCCCACGTACTTGACCGGGATGTCGACCTTGGCCGCCTCCGGCTTGCGGAAGAACGCGCACACCTCCAGCGAGGCGGGACCACGCGAGGTGAGGTTGGCGAGCATCCACGACAGGGTCAGACCCGAGTCGATGATGTCCTCGACGACCAGGACGTGCCGACCGGCGATGTCCGCGTCGAGATCCTTGAGGATGCGCACGACGCCGGAGGACTTCGTGCCGGAGCCGTAGGACGACACCGCCATCCAGTCCATCTTGACCGGCGAGTGCACCGCCCGGGCGAGGTCGGCCATCACCATGACGGCGCCCTTGAGCACGCCCACGAGGAGCAGGTCCTGGCCCCGGTAGTCCTCGTCGATCCGTTCGGCGAGCTCGACGAGCTTCGCCTCGATCTCCTCCTGCGTGACGAGGACCCTTTCGAGGTCGGCGCCCATGTCCTTCTCGTCCACCACATGCCTTACTACGAAGTTGTCGACAGAGCCCCGCGAGCACCGGTCAGGATTGAGCCGGCCGGTGAAAGAGAAGCCTGCCACACCGTCTGCGTATCTCGACGCCCCCGGGCAGGTGGATGGGGCCCTGGCCGTGCCACGAGATGACCAGCTTCTCCACCGCCTCCACGTGGCGCGCGAACAACGCGCCGGACGGGCTGCCCGCGACGACCGCGGTGCGGCGCAGCACGCGGCGGCGCACCGCTGCGGGCAGTTCGGCCAGGCCGGCCACCTCCAGCTCGCCGTCGTCGTGGGTGACGTCGGCCTGGGCCCGGTCCGCCCACTGATCCAGCGCCTCCGCGTCGTCGCGGAACAGCCGCGCGGTGCGGGCCAGCGCCTCGGACACGCCGGGGCCGAGCGCCTTCTCCAGGACCGGCAGCACCTCGTGCCGCACCCGCGCCCGGGTGTAGGCGGGGTCGGCGTTGTGCGGGTCCTCCCAGGGCAGCAGGTCCTGCGCGACGCAGGCCTGCCGGGTGATGTCGCGGCCCAAGTCCAGGAACGGGCGCTGGTAGTGGCCGGTCAGCGGCGGCATGCCCGCGAGGGATCGAGCGCCGGAGCCCCGGGCCAGCCCGAGCAGGACGGTCTCGGCCTGGTCCTCCAGGGTGTGTCCGAGCAATACGAGCGCGGCGCCGTGGGTGCGGGCGGCGGTGTCCAGGGCGGTGTATCGGGCCAGGCGCGCGGCGCCCTCGGGGCCGCCGCGGGTGCCGACCGTGACGCCGAGCGCCTCGACCGGTGTCAGGCCCAGCTCGCCCAGCCGGGCGACCAGGTCCACGGCGCGACGGGTCGAGCCCGCCTGCAGGCCGTGGTCGACGGTGATGGCACCGGCCCGCAGCCCCGCGCGCGGGGCCTCGAACGCGGTGGCCGCTGCGAGCGCCAACGAGTCCGCGCCACCACTGCACGCGACCAGGACGAGAGCACCCGGTTGCAGGTCGCGCAGGGTATTGCGGACGGCCAGCCTGGTGGCGGCCACGGCGGGATGGGGTCCCACGGCTCGACGACACCTCCTTGCACCTCCGGTTCGGCCGGTCAGCGGAGGTCGCGGCCTCCGCGAGATGTGCCGAAGAGAATTGGTTTGCCCACGCTACGTCACCCGAAGCGACTCGGGCCGCAGACACCGCCGGATGTCGCCCGGATGAGGACGCGGGCGGGCCGACGATCGACCGGACGGCACCCGGCGGGCCGGCCGGGACCGTCCGGTCGGGCGCCCGGATCACTCCGCGTCGGTCGGTCCCTCGGCTCCGGCCTCGTCGGCCGTGCCCGCCCGGCCGTGCACCCGGTCCACCCAGGAGCCCGGGTCGGCCACCTCGGCCTTGGTGGGCAGCGTGTTCGGCGACGTCCACACCCGGTTGAAGCCCTCCATGCCGACCCGGCCGACGACCTCGCGCACGAACCGCTCGCCGTCGCGGTACTGGCGCAACTTCGCGTCCATCCCGAGCAGCTTGCGCAGTGCCAGGTCGAACCGCCCGGTGCCCTGCGCGCGGCGCTCGGCGAACTTCTCCCGGATCTCCGTGACGGTGGGGATGACCTGCGGTCCGACCCCGTCCATCACGAAGTCGGCGTGCCCCTCCAGGAGCGACATCACCGCGGTGATCCGGCCCAGGATCTCGCGCTGCTCGGGCGTCTGGACCAGTTCGACCAGCGAGGCGCCCTCACCCTCGCCCTCGCCGGTGCCCCCGCCGCGGCGCGCGCCGGCGAACGCGGAGACCGCCTCGCGCAGCCGGCCGAGCACGGCGGACGGATCCACCTCGGTCTGCCCCAGGAAGCCGTGGATCTCCTGTTCCAGGTGGTCGCGCAGCCACGGTACGGCGGTGAACTGGGTGCGGTGGGTCTCCTCGTGCAGGCACACCCACAGTCGGAAGTCGTGCGGATCCACGCCCAGTTCGCGCTCGACCTGGACGATGTTCGGGGCGACCAGGAGCAGTCGGCCGGGGCCGCGCCCGGTCGCGCCCGGGGTCTGCGGGGCGAATGTCTCGTACTGGCCGAGCACGCGCGAGGACAGGAACGCGAGCAGGGTGCCCAGTTCCAGGCCGGTCACCTTGCCGCCGACCGCGCCCAGGGCGGCGCCGCCGGGCATCGTCTCGCGGCGCTCCTCCACCTTGTCCAGGAGCGGGCGCAGCACGTGCCGGAAGCCCTGCACGTTGGCGCGGGCCCAGCCGGGTCGGTCCACCACCAGAACCGGGGTGTCGTTGTCGCCGGCGTCGAGTCCGGTGAAGGCCCGTACGTGCTCCTCGGACGTCTTGGCGTGTGCGCGCAGTTCCGCGACCACGGCCCGTGCCTCGTCCCGCCCGACGTCGGGGCCCGGCCGCACGAGCCGGTTCGCCGTCGCCACGGCCAGGTCCCAATCGATCATGTCCGCACCGTTGCCGCTCGTCATACGGCCACGTTACGTGCTCGAAGCGGCCCCGAAAGAGGATCGGGGGTCCGCGTTCGGATCGGGTTCCGGTTTTGCCGGCCCACGAACCGGCGCGCCGGCGGGACGAACGCGGGTCAGCCGGCGGTGCCGCAGCCGCAGTCGGCCAGCGCGGCGGCCATCCGGTCGATCGCGGCGCGGGCCGGATCGGGGTCGCCGGTGAACCGGTCGGCCAGTATCGCGAAGGCGAGGAGTCGGCCGTCGCGGTCGCGTACCAGGCCGGACAGCGTGCTGACCCCGGTCAGCGAGCCGGTCTTGGCCCGGACCACGCCGGCCGCGTCGGCGGCGCCGCTGTTCGGCCCGTACCGGTCGGTCAGCGTGCCGGTGAAGCCTGCGATCGGCAGTCCGGTCAGCGCCCGGCGCAGTTCGGGGTGGGCGCCGGACGCGGCGGTCGAGAGGGCCTGCACGAGGGTCTGCGGGGTGAGCCGGTTCTCCTTGTCCAGGCCGCTGCCGTCCTTGAGGTTGGAGGCGCCGTAGGTCACGCCCAAGCCCTCCAGGACCTGCCGGGCCGCGGCGGTGCCGCCCTGAAAGCTCGCGGGCTGCCCCTTGGCGATCGCGACCTGCCGCAGCAGCGCCTCGGCCAGGTCGTTGTCGCTGACGGTGAGCATCTGCTCGACGATCGCGGACAGCGGCGGGGACTGTACGGAGGCGAGTTCGGGCGCGCCGCCGCCGGGCGCGGTGCCGGGGGTCGGCGCGCCGTCGACCGTGACGCCCGCGGTCTTGAGCATCGTGGCGAATTTCTTCGCCGCGTCGACGCCCGGGGAAGGCACCCGGTTGCTCTCCTTGCCGACCACGGTCGGGTCCACCCGGCCCTCGTCGACCATCAGCGACACCACGGGGGCGATGTTCTCGTTGACGCCGATCGCGTGCAGCGCGGGGCCGGTGTAGAGCGAGGTGTCGTACTGGAGCTTGACCTGCGTGGTCCCACTCGCCTTGAGCGCCACCGCGGTCGCCGCCGCCAGGTCGGAGAGGCGCGCGGGCTGGTAGCCGTTGTACTGCCGGCCGTCGAGCGCGGTCAGCGTGGGGTCCCCGCCGCCGACCAGAACGATCGTGCCGGGCGTGGGACCGGGCACCACGCGGGTGGCGATCCGGTGGTCGGGGCCGGGCGCGGTGAGCGCGGCCACCGCCGTGGTGATCTTGGTGGTGGACGCGGGCGTCGCCGCGCGGTCCTGGTTGGCGCCGTACAGCAGGCGCCCGGTCAGCGCGTCGACGACGGCGACCGCGGGCGGCGCGCCCAGCGCGCTGGTGCGGCCCAGCGGTTCGAGCACGGCCCGGATGCCGGCCTCGGTCGGGGTCGCTCCGGCCGGGTCCCCGGACACCGGCACGAGCACGGGCGGCGCGGCCGTCGCGGCGACCCGACGGGTGCCGTCGTCGCCCCGGGCGCTCAAGCGCTCGCCCTTCCACGATCCGTGGACGAGGGTCACGAGCACGGCCAGCAGCACGGCCGCCAACGCCGCGGCGATCGCTTTGCTCCTCATGCCGGGCACGCGAGACCATCCCCTTCCGCCGGACCACCGGCCATGCGAGACACTGAGTGCAGATCAGGTTCTGTCCGGGACCTGTGCCGGGTTCGGCCTCGCGGACAGAACGACCCTAACGGTCCCGGCAACGGTCCCGGCGCAGCACATGGAGGAGCCTTGGAGTTCGACGTCACCATCGAGATCCCCCGGGGATCGCGCAACAAGTACGAGGTGGACCACGAGACCGGTCGCATCCGGCTCGACCGCATGTTGTTCACCTCGACGCGCTACCCGGCGGACTACGGCTTCATCGAGGACACCCTCGGTGAGGACGGTGACCCGCTGGACGCGCTGGTGCTGCTGGACGAGCCGACCTTCCCGGGCGTCCAGGTGCGCTGCCGCGCCATCGGCATGTTCCGGATGACGGACGAGGCCGGCGGCGACGACAAGGTCCTGTGCGTTCCGGCCACGGACCCGCGCGTGGAGCACCTGCGTGACATCCACCACGTCTCGGAGTTCGACCGCCTGGAGATCCAGCACTTCTTCGAGGTCTACAAGGACCTGGAGCCGGGCAAGTCGGTCGAGGGCGCGAACTGGGTCGGCCGCGACGACGCCGAGGCCGAGGTCGAGGCCTCGCGCAAGCGGCTCACCGAGCAGGGTCACCACTGACCCGGTAGCCCGATCCGGACGAACGCCGATCGGCGGCAGCCACCCCTCGGGGTGCTGCCGCCGATCGGCGTCCGTGCTTTTCGCGCCCGTGTTTCGCGTCGGGATCCGCGCGGGCGTGGTCAGGACGGGCGGGCGTAGTAGTCCGGGGTGCCCATGTAGAACAGGTTGCTGATCTTGACCACGTCGCCGGTGCGCGGCGCGTGGATCATCTTGTCGCCGCCCAGGTACATCGCGACGTGGTGGATGTCGGAGGCGCTCTTGGTCTCGGTCCAGAAGACCAGGTCGCCCGGGCGCAGGTTCTTGTACGACACGGGCGTGCTCTCGAAGTACTGGGTGGCGGCGAAGTGGGCCATCTGCACGCCCGCCCGGCGCCAGGCCTGCATGACCAGGCCGGAGCAGTCGAAGCCGCTCGGGCCCTCGCCGCCCCAGACGTAGGGCTTGCCGAGTTGGGCCTTCGCGTAGGCGATCGCGGCGGTCGCGCCGGCGGGGTCGGGCGCGGCCTTGTCGCCGGAGCGGTCGGGCTTGCTCGCGGCCACGGGGTCGACCCGCTTGGTGGGCTTCGCGGCCGGCTCGACGGGCTTGGCGGCGGTGCTCGGCTTCCCGGGTCGGGCCGCCTCCTGCTCGCCGGCCACGTCTTGCTCGCGCGCCGCCTCCTGCTCGTGGGCCGCCTCTTGCTCGTGGGCCACCTCGGCCAGGCGCGCCTGCTCCGCCCGCCGGTCGGCCTCCTCCTTCTCCTGGCGCGCCTGTTCGCGGGCCGCGTCGGCCTCGGCCCGGGCCCGGGCCTCCTCCTCGGCGCGTCGTTGCGCCTCGGCGGCCCGGCCGTCGCGGCGCTGCGTCTCCAGATCGATCGAGGTCTGCTTCAGCGTGGCCAACTCGGCCAGCAGCGCGGTGTGTCGGGCGGTGATCTCGTGGACCCGGCTCTGCTGAGCGGCGAGTTCGGCCTCGACCCGGTCCTTGGCCGCGCGTACCGCGTCGGTCGCCCGGCCGGCCGCCTCCGCGCCGTGTTCGGCGTCGGTCTTGGCGACCGCGGCGTCGTGCACGGCGGCGGTGCCGCGCCGGAGTGTGTCGTCGCTGTCCTGGGAGATCCGCCGCAGGCTCTCCATCCGAGAGAGCAGGTCGCCGGGCGAATCGGCGCCGAGCATCGCCTGGAAGACCCCGAGCCCCGCGCCGCCGCCCATCCGGTAGGTCTGCGCGGCCAGTCGGCCGAGTTCGTCCCGGGCCCGGGTCAGGCGGGCGTCGGCGGTGCGCAGGTACCCGTCGGCGGCAGCGGCCCGGTCCTGGGCCTGCTGCCGCAGCACCACGGCGCCGTTGTACTCCTCGACGGCGGCCTCGGCGCGGATGTCGAGCCGGGCCAGATCGCTCGCGTCGCGATCGAGTTCGGCCTCGATCCGGCCGACGTCGTCGACCTTGCCGGTGACCGCGTCGTGGGCCCGGCGCACCTGGTCGGCATCGGGGTATCCGGCGCCGCCGGGGTCGTCGGCGAGCGCTCCGGGCGTGAGCGTGAGGACGAGGACGGCGGCGAGTCCGGCAGGGACTGCGGTGCGGATGAACGATCGGCGAGGCATGCGGTCTCCCTCCAAGCGGCGGACACCGAGGGGAACCGGAGGTTCCGATTCCGAGCAGGTCTCCTCACGCTAGCCACCCGTGATCACGACTGCACCATAAGCGACATATTTCCCGCCAATGGGCTTATTTCCCGAGAGTCGACTCGAACACCGGTACGCACTCGCGTCACATTCGTGGCCGATCGGCCGCCCGATCGGCCACGGATGTCGGGTCAGCCGACCGTCTCCAGCGTCCAGGCGCAGACCGTCCCCGACTCCGCGTCGGCGGTCAGCCAGATGCCGTCGGAGCGCACCACGAGCCATTCGCGCGGCGCGTCCTCGGGGTACTCGATCTCCGCGATGGCACGCAGGTCCGGCACCGAGAACAGCACGTGCCGCTCGCCCGAGGAGGCCGCGAGCACGAGGTCGCGGCGCAGGAAGCCGGCGTAGATGTCGAAGACCTCGTCCGGGTCGGGGAAGACCTGCTCGCTCGGTCGGGCCGCTATCACCGCGCCGTCCGGGAAGCGCACCAGGGACAGCGGGCCGGCCTCGATCGGCGTGGTCAGCATCATCAGCCCCGACGCATGGATGTCGGTGAGCACCCGGCTCTCCCCCGGCGGCACCTCGGCGACCTCCTCCGAACCGGCCGAGGCGAGGACGAAGATCCGGTACGCCTCGTCCGCGTGCGACGCGGCCAGGCCCAGATGTACGCCGTCGGGGTGCGGGATCAACTCGGAGCCGACGGTGGCGGGGGCCACCGGCCGGATCACGCGCGGCGCGCCGTCCGCGGCGTCGAGCAGCACGCACCGGTCGCCCTCGGCGGTGCGGACCACCGCCCAGATCCCGACCGCGGTGACCGCGCTCGACCCGGCCTCCTCGGCCTGCCAGGGCACGTGTGGGTGGGACCACACCTCGGTGCCGTCGGCGTCGAGCACCACCACTCGATCGGGTGTCGAGGCGACGAAGCGGGCCAGGTCGGGGGTGACCGAGTGGCCCCCCTTCCAGTCCCCGGGCAGCCGGATCTCGCGGACCACCGCCAACGAGTCGTCGAGCACGACGAGGGAACCGTCCACGCCGTGGGCGAGCCAGGCCGCCGCCCCCGGGATGCGGTCGAGACTCCACAGGGACGGCAGGGTCGCCCGGGCCAGAAGTTGAGCACGCATGGCGTGCACTCTATTGGCGCCCGCCACCCGTACGGCCCAGTGGCGACAACCGTCCTACGCGTCCCGCCGGTCGTCGCCCGCCCGGTGCCGGCCCCGGCCCGCGGCCGGCTCCACCGGCGCGGCCGGCGCGGTCGGCTCGGCCGCGGCCCGTGTGCGCGACGTCGAGCGGGCGCGCAGGAGTTCGATCGCCACCGGGATCACCGAGATCAGCACGATGGCGATCAGGATCAGCTCGATGTTCTCGCGAACGAAGTCGACCTGGCCCAGCGAGTAGCCGAGCACGGTGACCCCGCACGCCCACAGGAAGCCGCCGACGATGTTGTAGACGACGAAGGTGCGGTACTTCATCCGGGCCACGCCCGCGACGATCGGGGTGAAGGTGCGCACGATCGGGACGAACCGGGCCAGCACGATCGAGCGCGGGCCGTACCGGTCGAAGAACTCGTGCGCCTTCTCCACGTTCTCCCGCTTGAAGAAGCGCGAGTTCGGCCGATTGAACAGCGACGGCCCCACCTTGCGGCCGAACAGGAAGCCGACCTGGTCGCCGACCACCGCCGCGGTCCACAGGAGCAGGCACACCAGCCACAGCGGCTGCGAGAACTTGCCGTCGGAAACCAGCAGGCCGGTGGTGAACAGCAGCGAATCGCCCGGGAGGAAGAAGCCGATCAGCAGGCCCGACTCGGCGAAGACGATCACCAGGATGCCGATCAGGCCGAACGTGGAGATCAGCTTGTCGGGGTCCAGGAACGAGGGACCCAGGGCGATGGTTTGCACGGCACGTGCCTCCCGGAGCGGGCGATGACGGACAGCGGAAGCCCCCCGACCAGGTCATGGTTGGGCAAAGAGATTTCCTTCCGAAGGTAACGTCCGCGCCGGGGGACCGGTTCCCGGGGACCCACGTCGAACCGCGACTCAGATCCGCTCGGGCCGGGTCAGCGCAACCAGCGCACCGTCCTCCTCCAGGGTCAACTCGACCGCCAGCGAGCGCAGTTCGCCGAGTCGGGCCAGGTGCGAGCCGCCGCACGGGACGTGCGCGTCACCGTCGGGCAGCCCGCAGTGCCACACCCGGCGCGCGGTCAGCGCCGGGGCGGGCACCTCGATCCGGACCCCGGCGTCGGTCTTCAGCCACTCGCCGAGCAGCGCCTCCACCTCGTCGCGGATCCCGGGCAGGTCCTCGGCCAGCGTGTCCGCGGTGAAGCCCTTCTTCCGCAGCGACTTGCCGATCCGGTAGTCGTCCCGGCTGCCCGCCTCGGTCAGCCGGGAGCGGGTGATCGCGAGGTTGTCGAAGTCCGGGCGGCCCAGGCTGTCGGTGCGCACCTCCTTGCGCCAGCGCGGCGCGAGCACCGCGTTCAGCGCGAACGCCAGCAGGTGGCACGCGGTGTGCGCGGCGCTCAGCGCGGCCCGGCGCTCGGCGTCGACCACGAGTTCGGCCGCGGCGCCGACCAGGTCGGCCGGGTCGCCCGGGGCCGGGTCCACCACGTGCAGCGCCAGCCAGGCCCAATCCTCGTCGCCGCGCCGCACCGGGATCGCCTCGCCGACCGCGAACGTCCCGTCCGGGCCGACCCCGCCGGTCAGGCAGTCCACCACCGGCAGTTCCGCGCCCGCCACCCGGATCACCCCCGTGTCCGCGGGCTGGTCCGGCCAGGTGTGGTCGAGCGGATGGAACGGCGTACGCCCGACCACCAGGGCGGTGCGTCCGTCCGGCAGCACCGGCGCCGCCAGGATCGGCGCCTCGCCGGTGGTGGCACCGGCCGGGAAGGTCACCTCGGTGGAAGTCGTGGGGAGGGCCATGCGCGTCCTAACCTCGATTCGATCCGGTCGCCATCGTGCGGAAGCGGCGATGGCGCCATGCGGTCCATTCGATCATGGACAATCCTCCTCACACGGAAATCACGAGCAGGGACGGGCTGTGCAGGACCAGGGCTGGATCTCGACCACCGCTCGGCTGGCGGGCGACGCCGAGGCCGGGCCGCACGGCGTCGGCTGGATGCTCGTCGCGTTCATCTTCACCTTCGCTGTGACCAGGCTGATCACCCGGCTGATCCGGGCGGGCAAGGGCCCGTTCCGGAACATGGTGGTGGGCAAGGTGCACGTGCACCACCAGGTCTACGGGATCTTCCTGATGCTGATCGCGGGCGCGCTCGAGTTCTCCTACGAACCGGGCGGCGCGCTGCGGCAGGTGCTCGCCGGGTTGTTCGGGATGGGCGCCGCACTCACCCTGGACGAGTTCGCGCTGCTCGTACACCTGGACGACGTGTACTGGGCCGCGGACGGGCGCAAGTCGGTGGACGCCGTACTGATCACCGCCGCGATGGGCGTGCTGCTGTTCGTCGGGGCCAACCCGCTCGGCCTGGGCGACGGCGACAGCAAGCCGGTGGCCGCGGTGATCGTGGTGTTCAACCTGGCCTTCGCGTTGTGCGCGCTGGCCAAGGGGAAGGTGGCCACCGGGCTGATCGGCGTGTTCGTCCCGTTCGTGGCGATGGTGTCGGCGATCCGGATCGCCAAGCCCGAGTCGCCGTGGGCGCGTTGGCGCTACAAGGAGGGCCCGGGGCGGACCTCGCCGCACGCGGACACCAAGCTGGCCCGCTCGCTGCGCCGGTTCCCGCCCGACCGGCGCACGTGGTGGGACCACACGAAGGACTTCGTGGCGGGCGCGCCGCACCGCTGACCGACCGCGATCGGCGATCGGCGAGCGGCCCGGGGTGGGCCGCGCCGCCGACCGGCGCTCGCTACAGGTTCGGCAGTACCTCGTTCTCGAACAGGCGCAGGCTCTCCCAGGCCAGCTCCGGCGGGATGCCGCCCATCATCGGGTGCAGGATCGCGAACGCCGCGTCGCCCTGGGCCTTCAGCTCGGCCACCAGGGTCTGCGGGGTGATCACCCGGTACTGCCCGCCCGCCCGCAGCGCGTCGGCGTCGGTGACGCTCGCGTAGCCGCCCACCCCGGCGGTGCCCGCCCTGGCCATCGTCTCGCCGTAGGCGTTGACCTCGTGCAGCGCGTGCGGCGCGATCCGGTGCCAGTCCCGGTCGGGGTCGTTCGAGAGGTGGAAAAAGCCGGTGTCGCCGCCGAAGTACGGGCCCGGGTCCTCCTCGCCGAGCGTGACCTTTTCGTCCCGGTAGAACTCCCAGATGTCCGGGTTGGACGGCATGAACCCGTCGGCGATCCGCGCGGCGCGGCGGGCGGCGGCCTCGACACTGCCGCCGAGGATGATCGGCGGACCGCCCTTTTGGAACGGCGCGGGGGTCACCCGCACGGTCCGGCCGCGGAACTCGAACTCCTCCCCCGTCCACGCCTTGCGCAGCGTCTCGACGGTCTCCACGGTGCGCCCCACCCGCTCGCGCATCGGCACGTCGTACATCGCGAACTCGGTGTCCACGTAGCCGTTGGTGAGCACCACGTTCACCCGACCCTGGCTGAGCAGGTCGAGCACGGCCAGCTCCTCGGCCAGGTGCAGCGGGTCGTGCAGCGGCGCGGGGATCGCGGCGATGGTGACGCCCATGTTCCGGCTGCGCGCGGTGATCGCGGCGGCGAACTGGAGCGGGGCGGGCAGGTATCCGTCGGCGAAGCCGTGGTGCTCGGACAGCGTGACCATGAAGAATCCGCGCTCGTCGGCCCACTCGACCATGTCGAGTGCCGCGGCGTAGCGCTCCCCCATGCTCGTCCCGGCGAAGGCCGGATTCCGGAAGTCGAAACGCAGCGCGAACACAGCCATGCCGTACTCCTGTCCCCGGCGCCACCGGGGTGGGCGACACCGCACTGTCTGATGGCGCGTCAGATTAGTGGGCGGGGTCGAGGAGAACCAGGGTCGGCGCCCGGCCGTCGCTCAGTCGCCGTTCAGGGCCCGGTCGAGCAGGACCCGCAGGGCCCGCCGGTCGGCGTCCGGCAGCCCGGCCAGCGGCGGGTCCACGGCGAGGCCGGCGAACAGGCGGGCGCGCAGTTCGGCGCCTTCCGGGGTGAGTGCGATCAGCTTCGCCCGGCGGTCGTTCGGGTGCGGCCGGCGCTCGACCAGGCCGCGCTCGACCAGCCGGTCGACCACGAAGGTCACGTTCGGCGGCTCGCAGCACATCCGGCGGCCCAGCTCGCGCATGCCCAGCGGCTCGGCGAGTTCGTGCACCGCGTTGGCCTGGGACGCGGTCAGCCCGATCGCTCCCGCGCAGGCCGCGAAGTGCGCGTCGAGGCGGGCGGTGGCCGCGTAGAGCAGCGCGGTCAGTCCGGGCGGCTCGCCCTCCGGCGTGGTCATGGCCACACTCTAGCCGAACTTCGTTACAACTCGAATGATTCGAGGTGTAACGTCTGCCGCGAGCTGACAGATCGTCAGCCCCCTTGGTCGCCCTTGGAGGAGCCCGCCCATGCCCGCGATCCTGGCCGGCCGGATGGCCCTGGTCACCGGTGGCAGCGGCGGCATCGGCGCCGCCTGTGCGGCCCGCCTGCTGGCGGACGGCTGCTCGGTGACGCTCGCCGCCCGCCGGGCCGACGCGCTCGCCGCCACCGCAGAACGGCTGCGCGCGGGGGCGCCGGCCGGTACCGAGGTGCGCCACGTCGCGGTCGACACCTGCACCACCGACGGCGTCCGCGAGGCGGTCCGCGCGGCGGGTCCCGCGCTCGCCGTCTGCGTGGCCACGGTGGGCGGCGGGAGCACCGCGCCGATCCTGGCCATGGACGACGACGCGTTCCTGGCCGACCTGCACCGCAACACGCACAGCGCGTTCCTGGCGATCAAGTACGCGGCGCCGGTGATCGCCGCACGCGGTGGCGGCGCGATCGTCTGCGTGTCCTCCACCGCGGCCCGGCTGACCATGCCGTTCCTGAGCGGCTACGCGGCCGGGAAGGCGGGCCTGGAGGCCCTGGTCCGGGCCGCCGCCGACGAGTTGGGCGCGGCCGGCGTCCGGGTCAACGCGGTCCGCCCCGGGCTGGTGCGCTCGCGCGAGGACGCGCGGATCTTCGCGGACGAGGAGATGATCGGCCGCTTCCTGGCCAACAAGCCGCTGGGCCGCACCGGGTTGCCCGAGGACATCGCCGAGGCGGTCCGCCACCTCGCCGGCCCCGAGTCGTCCTGGACCACCGGGCAGAGTCTGGCCGTGGACGGCGGCAACGAGCTGCGCCGGGCGCCCTCCTTCGAGAAGTACGCCCGGGCGGCGCTCGGCGACGCGGTGATCGACGCGGCGCTCGCGGGCCGCGACCCGTACGCCCCGCCGACGCCGGCACCCGTACCGACTCGACCGACGCACCCGCCGCGGCCGATCCGCCCACCCCGCCCGATCGCGGAACCGGGTCCGGGCCCCGGCCCCGGTCACCCCCTCGCCCCCTCGCCCCCGCCCCCGACGCCGCGTCCGACACCGACCCCGACACCGATTCGACGGAGCATCCGGATGAGCACTGACGTGCAACTTTCCATCGGCCTGCCCAACTTCGGCAGCTGGCCGGCCGGCGACTGGCGCGGCTTCACCGACGTCGGTCGCGCGGCCGACGATGCGGGGATCGACCGCATCGTGCTGGTGGACCACGTGGTGATGGGCCCGAACACGCAGAACTACTCCTGGGGCCGCTTCCCCACCCCGCCCGAGGCGGACTGGCCCGAACCGCTCACCCTGCTCGCCGCGATCGCCGCCGTCACCTCGCGGGTGCGCCTCGCCACCGGCATCCTCGTCGCCCCGCTGCGCGGCGCCACCCTGCTCGCCAAGACCGCCGCGACGCTGGACCAACTCTCGGGCGGGCGGCTGGAGCTGGGCGTGGCCACGGGGTGGCAGCGCGAGGAGTACGACGCCGCCGGGATCGACTGGGACAACCGCGGCCGGCTGCTCACCGACACCCTCGCGGCCTGCAAGGAGCTGTGGACGAACCTGCCCGCGTCGTTCGTGTCCGAGACGGTGAACTTCACCGACGCCTACTGCGCGCCGCGGCCGGTCCAGCCCGGCGGGGTGCCGCTGTGGATCGGCGGCACGCTGAACACCCGCAACCTGGCGCGGATCGTGCGCAGCGGCGACGGCTGGATCCCGATCATGGGCCTGTCCACCGCCGACATGGCCCGGGACGTGGCACGGATCCGCACCGCCCTCGCCGACGCCGGCCGCGACCCGGGCGCACTGCGGGTGCAGGGCCCGCTGCCGCTGGTCAAGGACGACACGGGCCGGTTCGACCTGACCCGCACGATGGCCGGCGCGGCCGAGGTGATCGCCGCCGGGGCCACCGCCGTGCATCTGCCGATCCAGGTGTTCTGCGCCGGGCCCGAGGGAGCGCCCGCCTTTTTCGCCGAGGCCAGGAAGGCGTTCGACAAGGTGGTGTCGGGCGTTTGACCGAGCCCGATGCGGGCTTGTCACCTGGGGCTTTACCCCTGCTTGGTTAAAGTTTCAGGTTTGCGGAACGTCGTCGGGGGGAGGGTCGTTCCCCTGGACAACGGCGCGATACGGCGTCTTTGTCCAACCGGGAGGGCCCTCCATGTCCGACGTCACGCTGCCCACCGGCGCCAACGCGCCCCTGACCGGCGACCGTGCCGAGGTCTCGATCGGGTGGGCCTCGGCCGACGTCGTGGACGTGTCCGCCGTGCTGCTGACCGACGCGCACAAGGTGCGTACCGACGAGGACCTGGTGTTCTTCAACAATCCCGTCGGCGGCGACGGCGAGGTGCGCACCACGGCGGGACCCTCGGGAACCACGCACGTCACGGTGGAACTCGCCAAGCTGCCGCCCGAGATCACCAAGGTGGTGGTCGTGGTGAGCGCGGACGCGGACCGGCCCGGGGCCACCCTCGGCCAGGTGCCCGGCCTGAGTGCGCTCACCACGTCCGGCGACGCGCGGATCACCTACCCGGCCGGCACGTTCGAGGGCGGCGAGACGGTCGCGGTGCTGGTCGAGTTGTACCGGCGCGGCGACGCGTGGAAGGTGCGCGCGGTGGGCCAGGGCTACGCGAACGGACTGGCCGGGCTCGCCACGGACTTCGGCATCTCGGTGGAGGACGAGCCGGAGCCGGAGCCGACTCCCGCGCCCGCCGCGCCGGTGCACGCCTTGGTCAAGGAGCCCGCCGCCGCGCCCGCGCCGGCCGCGCCCGCGCCGATCTCGATGGCCAAGGAGCCGCTGGGCCGGGTCGACTTGGCCAAGGGCGGCCGGGCGACGATCAGCATGGACAAGGACGACCGCTCGATCACCGTCACCGCGTCCCTGGTCTGGGACGGCGGCAACGACGCCCGCCGCAAGTCCGGCGCCGACCTGGACCTGTACGCGCTCTACGTGCCCCGGTCGAAGCTGGGTGCGCTGAACAAGGGCGACAGCGACGGGGTGATCTACTACCGCGACCTGGGCAGCCTGAACTCCGCGCCCTACATCAAGCTGGACGGCGACTCGCGCGTACCCGGCCGTGAAACGGTCCGGATCACCCGGCCCGACCAGCAGGGCTATGTGCTGATCTGCGCCTACAGCGCGGTCGAGAACGGCTTCGGCAGCTTCAAGTCGTACGGCGCGCACGCCGAGGTCACCGACGGCCAGGGCTCGACGGTGAACGTGCCGCTGTTCAACAACAAGCGGGCGGTGTTCTGGGTGGCGATCGCGCTGGTCGACTTCACCGACCCCGAGGGCGTCTCGATCCAGCACGTGGAGAAGTACTCGAAGCTGATGCAGGAGCGGCGCCCGATGCTCTACCCGGACGGCACGTTCGAGATGGGCGCGGGTCCGGCGGAGTTCAAGACGGTGCGCGCCCCGCGCGAGCGCTGAGCACGGGTCCACGGGGTCCCCGGGGTCGGAATCGCTCGGTCGTGCCGGCCGAGCGATCCCGAACGCCGGGGCGGGTGGATCCGCGACCTACTTGGTCGAGCGGTAGACGATCACCTTGTCGCCGACCCGGGTCTCGTCGAAGAGCCGCTGCACCAGGCCCTTGTCCCGAACGTTGACGCAGCCGTGCGAGGCACCGTTGTAGCCGTTGGCGGCGAAGTCGGCCGAGTAGTGCACGGCCTGGCCGCCGGAGAAGAACATCGCGAACGGCATCGGCGTGTGGTAGATCGTCGAGACGTGGTCGCGGCTCTTGAAGTTGATGCTGAACGCGCCCTCGCGGGTCGGCGTCTCGGCCGAGCCGAAGCGCACGGCGGTCGCATACTGCACCTTGCCGTCGATCACCCAGGTGAGCCGGTCGGTGCGCTTGTCGATGCAGATCGCCCGACCGGTCAGGCACCGCTCGTCCAGCCCGGCCTGCGCGGCCGGCGGCTTGGGCTTGGTCGTCGGCGGCTTGCTCGTGGTCGGCGGCTTGGTGGTCGGCGGCTTGCTCGTGGCCGGCTTCGCGGACGTCGCGGGAGCCGTGGGCGACACGCTGGTCGGGGCGCTGCTGCTCGGTGTGGCCGACGTGGCGGGGGGCGTACTCTCCGCACTCGGCGTGACGGGTGCGGACGAGACGGTGGTGGGCAGGTTCGACTGCGTGCCCGCCTTGGCCGTCGAATCACTCGACGAGCCGGAGTTGCAGGCCGACAGGGCCAGGATCGCGGTCACGGCGACCGCGAGGGATATACGTGTCTTCTTCATCGAGTGGTGGCCTCTCCCGACCCAAACCAAAATGTGGTGTTCCCCGAGTCGTGCACCCTTGTAGACGCCAATGGGGCCCGAGAGGTTGCGTCCCTAGTTTGACCCATTCGGGTGGATGTTAAGCCGGACGTGTTCGGCCGTGACCTGTTCGGGATCGATCGATCGCAGATCCGTGGCCCAGGCGTCGAGTGCGGCGCCGCCGGCCCCGTCGGCCAACGCCGCGCCGATGCCCAGGCAGCGCATCCCGGCCGCCTCGGCGGCGCGCACACCGCTCTCCGCGTCCTCGACGACCAGGCAGCGGTGCGGTGGTACGCCCAGCAGATCGGCCGCGCGCAGATAGCCCTCGGGGGCCGGCTTGCCCTCGGTGACGTCCTCCGCCGTGATCATGTACACCGGTTCCGGCAACTCCGCCGCACGCAGGCGCCCCCGCGCGACCCGGCGGGTGCCGGAGGTGACGATCGCCCAGCGCGCCGAGGGCAGCGCGGCGAGCAGGCCGGCGGCGCCGGGGATCGGCACGATGCCGGTGAAGTCGCGTTCCTCGCGTTCGACGATCCACGCGGCCTCGACCTCGGCGTCCAGGGTGGGGGCGACCACGCGCACGAGGTCGATGTCCCGGCGGCCGTACGAGGCGCCGACCGCGACGTCGGGATCGACGCCGCGGTCGGCGGCCCAGGCGCGCAGGATGCGTTCGATCAGGGGGTGGGAGTCCACCAGCACACCGTCGAGATCGAACAGGATCGCGTCGCAGTCGAGCGTCGTGCCGTCGTTCGCCATGCGGTCAGGCTGTCAGGCACGGCAGCGGGGCGTCGAGGAATTCGCGGCGGGTAATCGCGGTGGGTGATCGCGGGCGCGGGCGCCGTGTGGTCGTGGGCGCGGGCGCTTCGTGATCATGCGCGCCTTCGTTTCATGATCACGTCGCGCCGACCGGTCACCCACATAGCGTAGATATCGATCGAAAGTGATCGTCGGCAGGCGCGGGAAAACGGCCTTCGTTGCCTAACCGTCACGTTTGCGCCGTTCGCCACCGGCTAGGGGGCTACTACGGCCCGGACGAGCTCACCCCAGGCGGCACTCATGTACTTGGTCCTAGCTCTGCTTGCACCGATCGTGATGTTCCTGTTGATACCCGGACTCGCCTGGCTCGAGGACCGCCTGCTCGGGCCGCTGACCTCGCCCGCGCCACCGCATCCGCCGTCGACCGCACGGCCCGCGATCGAACCGGCCGCCGCCGCGCCGCCGACCCCGCTCCCGGTCCCGGCTCCACTCGGGCGCTCGGCCGAGCGGCGACCGACCGATCACCACACGGTGCGCTCGGGGCGCGGCCGGCACGCCCGTCGACACGAGTCGGTACTCGGCTATCGCCACCACATCGGGCGCCGACGCCCGCCCCGCGCCCCGGCCTTCCGCTGACGTCCCGGTCCACCATCGGCCGGTACATCCCGCCCCGGAGTCGACCCTGACCGAGTCCGCCGCACCGCCGCCGGTGCGCATCGAATCCGTCCCGCCCGAGCTGGGCTCGCCCCTGGACGCCGCCCCGCTGTCCACCCGTTCCGACATCTGGCACGTGCTCGGCAGCGATGCCGACGCGGTGCTCAAGCTGGCCACGCCGGACGGCACGGCGCCGGCCAATCCGCGCTACTGGGCCCGGGAGGTCGAGGCGTACGAGAGCGGTCTGGCGGCCGGCGTCTACGCCGCGCACGGGTTGACCGCGCCCCGGACGCTGCGGGTGGATCGGCGGGGCGACGGGTCGGTGGCGTTGTGGCTGGAGTACGTCCGGGGTGTGGCCGGGACCGAGTGGGATCCCGCCCGATGGGCCGACTTCGCCCACCGCCTCGGCGCCGCGCAGGCCGCGACCGGGCCGCTCGGGCCGTCCTGGTTGTTCGAACCTCCGTCCCCCGTCGGGCCGCTGGCGGCCCGGGTCGCCGAACTCCCGTACCTGCTGTGCCACCTCGACCTGCGGCCGGACAACCTGATCGCCCGGGACGAGGACATCGTGCTGCTCGACTGGTCGCACGCGGGCTACGGGCTGCCGGGCGAGGACCTGGCCGGATTGATCCTCGCGCACGTCGCCGAGCCGAGGGTCGCCGAGGCGCTGGACGCCGCGCTGCCCGCCGAGTACGCCCGAGGCGCGGGACTCGCCGAGGCGGACATCCGGGTCGCGATCGCCGCGACGGCACCGACCAAGTACGGGCCCGGCGCGAACGAGGCGACCCGGCGGCTGTTGCGCACGTGGGCGAAGGACGCGGCGAGCCGGTGAAGTCCGGCCCGGTCGCCCTACCGACGCTTCGCGCGGATCGCCCAGACCAGGAGCGCCACGGTCGCCAGGGCCGCGACGCCGGCGGGCACCGGTCCCCGCCGCGCCCGGATCGGGGCGGCCGGCCGCGTGTAGCGCAGCGGATCGGGGGTGTGCTCGAAGAGCGGGTCGGGCGCGGGGAGCCCGGGGGCTCGGCTCGGGGCGGTCATCGGTGTGTGCTCCTCTGCGCGGTCCTGGTCGTGCGCATGCCGCCGGGCACCGCGACCGGGACCGTCTCCCCGATCCTGCCGGGGGCGCAGTCCCGGCAGGACCGAGGACACGGTCTCGGCGTGCGACGGCCTCGATCCTCGATCGGTGTCTCGGACCCGAGGCTAGAAAGGACCAAGCCGAGAGTCACGAATCATCACCCGGATGCCTCACCCGGCGTGTCCGACCGCTCGAACCTCACGTGCCGGCGCGCGGGCGCGGGCTCGTACTCCTCGGCGTTGTGGCACGTGTGAGCGAGTCGGGCTCGCGGGGCCGGCTTCCGGGCCACGCGTGCGGGTGAAGCTTCGGGCGGGAGGCGTGCCGCGCGGTGGGGCGGGGCGCTCGGGGGCCCAGGATCGGGGCGGTCGACCCGAGATCGTGCCGGCTTCGGCCGGCGGGATCGCCAGTGCCGGAGGTACCCGTGCCCACCGCGTCCGCGTCCCCCACTCGAGTGCGCCGTGCGGGCGCCGCGGTATTCGCCTGCTGTGTCGTGCTGTTCGGGCCGGCGAGCGCGCGGGCCGACGTGCCGACCGATCGGGTGCGGCCGGTGGCGGACCCCCAGCCGGTGGCGGACCCACGGCCTGGCGCGGATTCCCGGCCCGGCGCCGGTCCCCGGCCCGTGGCGGTACCCCGGCCGACCCTGCCGTCCGTGCCGCCTGCGCCGCCCGGGTTGCCGGGGCCGCGTGCCTTCGCCGACGTGGTGAGCACCCGTGCCGGGCAGTCGGTGAATGTCGCGGTCCTGGCCGACGACACCGGCGATGGGCTCGTCGTGCTCTCGCACACCAACCCCGAACACGGTCTGGTCTTCCAGGCCGAGGACACGACCGGGACGGACGCCGTACTGCGCTACACCCCGGGGCCGGGCTTCGTCGGCCGGGACGACTTCCGCTACACGGTGAGCGACCGGTTCGGGCGGCAGGCCACCGCGAACGTGCGGGTCGAGGTGACACCGGCCGCCACCCGGGTACGGGAATCCGCCGCGAGCCGCGTCGTGGACCAACTCCGCGCGACCCCGGCCGACGCGGCGAGCCGGCCGCCCGCGGCCGGGACCGGGCCGGGCGGCCGGGTGCTGCTCGTCGTGTTCCTGGGCTCGGCCGTGCTCGGCGCCGGTTTCCTGGCCCTGGTCGCGCAGCGTCGTCGGCCGCGCGCCCGGGCGGCTCACGCCTTCCGGTCGCCCTGGATCGATCGGTAGATCCCGTACAGCAGTTCGGCGATCCCGAGAATCAGCAGCACCATGCCGAGCTTCCCGGGTTCGAACACGGGCGTGTGCACATCGTCGGCGAACAGTTTCAAGCCCGCGCCCACCAGGGCGGTGACCAGGCCGGCCACCATCGAGCCGCGTGCCTTGGCCACGGTCCGTCTCCTCCACTCGACCTGCGGATACGCCCACGAGGCTAGGGCCGCGTCCCGCGTCGGCACGCCCTCCCTCGGGACGAAACGGCGTACACACTTCGGCCTAGACGCGCGGGACTTCTAGCCGCGGGGTGCGGCGGTCGCACGTCCCGCAGGGCCGATCGTCCGTAGGGGGTCTACCCCCACCCCAAGTGGCCGGCCGGCCCCATGGGCGGGTGCCGCGGGCGCTTCTAGCGTGGATTCGACGCCGCCCACGGGGAGCGGCCGAACGGCTGGAGGGTCATCGTGGGCGGGCAACCGACACGCGAGCGGGAGTGGGACACGAGCGGAGCCGGGCATGCCGACGCCGGGGAACCGGCGGTTCGGCTCGACGCGGTCCGCAAGGTCTACGGGAAGGGTTCCGCCTCGGTCGCCGCCCTCGACGGGGTTTCGATCGCCTTCACACCCGGCTCGTTCACCGCCGTGATGGGGCCGTCCGGCTCGGGTAAGAGCACCTTCCTGCACTGCGCGGCCGGTCTGGACCGGCCGACCTCGGGTGCGGTCACCGTGGCCGGTCGGGATCTCGCCGAGCTGAACGAGAACGCGCTGACCAAGCTGCGTCGGGAACGGATCGGCTTCGTCTTCCAGGCGTTCAACCTGCTGCCCACGCTCACCGTGGAGCAGAACGTCACCCTGCCGCTGCGCTTCGCCGGCAAGCGGGCGGACCGGCGCCACATCACCGAGGTGATCGCGCGGGTCGGCCTCACCGACCGGGCCCGACACCGCCCGCACGAGTTGTCCGGCGGTCAGCAGCAACGGGTCGCCATCGCCCGCGCGTTGGTGGTCCGGCCCGCCGTGCTGTTCGCGGACGAGCCGACCGGCGCGCTGGACACCCGGACCGCGGCCGAGGTGCTCGGGCTGCTCCGGGAATCGGTACACGTCGACGGCCAGACCATCGTCATGGTCACCCACGATCCGGTCGCCGCGTCCTACGCCGACCACGTGGTCTTCCTCGCCGACGGCCGGATCGCCGGCCGGCTGGCCGCGCCGACCGTGGACGCGATCGCGGACCGCATGACCCACCTGGGCGCCTTCGAGGCCGGCCCGGGCCGGTCGCTCGGCGGGGTGCGCTGATGTGGGGACTCGCGCTGCGCACGCTGCGTTTTCGGGCGGGCAGCTTCGTCGCGACCTTCGTCGCGCTGTGCTTCGGCGCCACCGTGGTGATGGCCTGCGGCGGCCTGCTCGAGACGGGCGTCCGCAACAACGCCCCGCCGCAACGCCTGGAGCGGGCCTCGCTGGCGGTGATCGGCGACCCCACCTACACCGGCCCGCGCAGCGGCGACGGCGACCGGGAGCGGGACTACGCACTGGGTGAGCGCGTCCCGTTGGACGCGGGCATGGTGGAGCGGGTGCGCGGCGTCGCCGGGGTGCAAGCAGTGGTCGGCGAGCGTACGTTCCGCACCGCGCTGATCGGTCCCGACGGCAACCGCAAGGCACAGGGCCACGCGTGGGACTCCGCCCAACTGACGCCGTACACCCTGGCCGGGGGCGTCGCGCCGACCGGGCCGGACGAGGTGGTCCTGGACACCACGCTCGCGCGCCGCGCGGCGGTCGACGTGGGCGACCGGGTCCGGATCGCCGCACACGGCGGGGCGCGCGCCTACCGGGTCAGCGGGATCGCCCGGCCCGCCCGCACGGTGCCGCAGGCAACGATGTTCTTCGCCGCGGCCGAGGCCGACCGGCTGTCCGCGCCCACCGGCGCCGTCGCGGACATCGCGATCGTGGCCGCACCGGGCACCGACCTCGGCGCGCTGCGCAAGGCGGTCTCCCGCGCGGTGCACGACGACCGGATCCGGATCGTGGCCGGGGACGATCGCGGCGCGGTCGAGCATCCCGAGATCCTGGCGAACAAGTCCGACCTGATCTCGCTGTCCGCGGTGTTCGGCGGTCTGGCCGTCGCGGTCGCGGTGTTCGTGGTGGCCGGCACGATCGGGCTGTCCGTACAGCAGCGGCGGCGCGAGTTCGCGCTGATGCGGGCGATCGGCGCCACCCCGCGCCAACTGCGCCGGATGTTGCTCGGCGAGACACTGCTGGTCACCGTGCTCGCGGCGGGTGTCGCCTGGTTCGCCGGCCCGGCGGCCGGGCGGGTGCTCTTCGATCGGCTGGTCGCCTCGGGGATGGTCGCCGAGACGGTGGAGTTCGAGCAGGGCTGGATCCCGGCGGTGGCTGCGGCGGGCGCAGTGCTGCTGACCGCGCTGGTGGGCGGGTTCGTCGGCGCCCGGCGCGCGGTGACCGCCAAGCCGACCGAGGCGCTGGCCGAATCCGCCTTCCAGCAGCGATGGTTCAACTGGTTCCGGCTCGTGCTCGCGCTGATCGCGCTGGCCGGCGCCACCGCGTTGGGCCTGGTCACGGTGAACGTCCTGGAGGGTCCGATGGCGGCGAGCACCGCCGGCCCGGCGGTGATCTGCGCGGCGATCGGCCTGGCCCTGCTCGCCCCCGGGCTGACCAAACTGCTCACCTGGGTCCTGTACCGCCCGCTGGGCGCGCTGACCGGGCGGTCCGGCCGGATCGCGATGCTCGGCGCGCGGGTCACCTCGATCCGCACGGCCGCGGTGGTCACTCCGATCATGCTGGCGGTCGCGATCAGCACCGGCGAGTTGTACCTCCAGACCACCACGACCGGGCAGGCCGAGCGGGTGTACACGGAAAGCCTGCGGGCCGACGCGGTGGTGACCGCCGCCGTGGGCGGCGTGGACCCGGGCCTGGTCGAGCGGGTGCGGGCGATCCCGGGCGTGGCGAGCGCGAGCGCGTACACCGCGAGCGCGGGCTTCGTGGAGAACCCGCGTGTCGCGCCGGACAGCAGGCACGGGGTGCCGATGCAGGGCATCGACGTGGACACGGGCCCGGCAACCGTCGGGGTGACGGCCTCCGCCGGCTCGCTGGCCGAACTGCGCGGCGACACGGTCGCGTTGCCGAGGGCGCTGGCCCGGTCGATCCATCGTGGGCTCGGCGACACGATCCGGTTGCGGCTCGGCGACGGCGCCTCGGCGGACGTACGGGTGGTCGCGCTGTTCGAGAGCCGGCCCGGTTACGACACCATGCTGCTGCCGGTGTCCCTGCTCGCGCCGCACACCACGGACGGGCTGCCCGCGCAGATCCTGGTCCGCGCGGCCGAGGGCACGGATCCCGACCGGCTGGTCGCATCGCTGGGCGCCTGGGCCAAGGAGCACCCGGGGCTGCGGGCGGCCTCGCGCGACGCGCTGCTCGAAACGCACGCCGAGGAGTCGAAGACCCAGGCGTGGGTCAATTATCTGATCATCGGCATGCTGACCCTGTACACCGCGTTGTCCCTGGTCAACTCGCTGATCCTGGCCACGCACAATCGCCGGCGCGAGTTCGGGCTGCAACGCCTGAGCGGCGCGACCCGCGGCCAGATCATGCGGATGTCCGCGGTAGAGGCGACGCTGACCACGCTCATCGGGGTGATCCTGGGCACCGCGGCGGCGGCCGCGGCGGTGGTCCCGTTCAGCCTGTCGTTGACCGATTCGTGGTTGCCCATGGGCTCGATCCGGATCTACGCGGCCGTGGTCGGCACGGCGGCGGTGCTGACCTTCGCGGCGACGCTGCTGCCGACCTGGAAGGTGCTGCGGACGAACCCGGTGGCGGTGACGCAGGGCTGACCGGCGCGGTCACGCTCCGCTCAGGGCCCGGCCATCGTCGGGCGGTCGGCGGCGGTCACCAAGGCGGTGAAGGACAACGGGGCGCGGGGCGGCTCGGCGGTTTCGGTCGGGCGTGGGCCGAGGCCGTCCAGGGCCACGTCGAGGTGGTGGTGCAGGAGGGTGTCGTCGGTGTCGAGCCGGGCCAGGCCGCCGGGCAGCGGGCGGGAGAGCCGGACCGAGAGCAGGACCAGGTCGCCCATGCCGATGTCCGGGCGCAGCGTGCCCGCCGCGTGGGCGGCGTCGATCAGGGCCTCGACGGCGTGCACGGTGGCGGTTCGTACCCGCACCAACTCCGCGTCCACGACCAGCCCTTCGAGCAGCACCGGGATGACCGCGCCCATCCGCAGGTCGGCGGCGGCGTGGACGAAGCGACGCAGCGCCGCGTACGCGTCGTCGTCGACGCTCGCCGCCTCGTGCGCGGCCGTCTCCAGTCGGCCCAGGAGGTCCCCGGTGAGGTCGCGGACCAGCGACTCCCGGTCGGGGTAGCGCCGGTAGAGCGTGGCGGGGCCGACTCCGGCACGGCGCACGATCAGGTCCAGCGGCGCGTCCGGTCCACGCTCCAGGAAGACGTCGCGCGCCGCGTCGAGGATCCGTCGTCTGCTGCGTGCCGCGTCCGCCCGCATGGCGCACCGTCCTCGATGTCGAGAGCTAATCGGAGACTTTATCTCCGTCTATGGTATCGGTTTGAAACGGGAGCGAGGGAGCCGGACCGGGCCTGCGGATCCCATGCGAATCCGGATTAGCCGTTGCCGTCCGAATCGGATTCATTTGGGCGCACCACGCCCGCGACGACGGCGAAAAATGGGTTCAACGTCAACTTCCCCTTGCCGTCATGTACTTGCCGAATCCCCTTTAGGCTTCGGCCAACAAACCGGGTCACGACCGATCCGTGGGGGGATCGCCGTCGGGCCCTTTGAGGTGATGAGAGTAGGTATGACACCTTCAAGTGAACGGACGCACGGCGCCGCGCAGGGAGGACGCCGACTGCGATCGGCGTTACGCGCGCCCCGCTCCATAGGGGGCCTCGCGGCACTCGCCGTCGGATTCGGCGGTTTGGCACTGGCGGCGTCGCCTGCGTATCCGGCGACGGAGGACGGCTCCGTGACCGTCCGCGTCGTGCGGGCCGTGGACACCACCGGGGTATGGAGTCCCGCCCTGGAACCGGGCATGGGCGGCGTCACGGTGACGCTCACCAACGACGACGGCGCCAAGGTCACCGGGGTGACGGCCGCCGACGGCACGGTCAAGCTGGCGCCCGGTACGGCTCGGACGCCTTCGGGCAAGTATCGGATTCAGGTGGTGAATCCGAAGCCGGGTGTGCTGTTCCCGGCGTTCGCGTCGCGGAAGGGCTTGGGCGGCGGACCGAACGAACTGAGCAGCAACGAGGAGTTCGTCGACCTCGGCAACGGCAAGGATGTGGCGTACACGACGGGGCTGTGGAGCCCCGGCGACTACTGCCAGAAGAACGCGCCGCTGGCCACCGCTTGCCAGCCCGCGACGAACGAACCGACGTCCGCGCGGACATTGGTGACGTTCCCGTACAACGCGCGCGGCACGAACACCAACGTGACGGACCTGTCCACCAACGCCGCGACGGGCAACCTGTACGGCATCGGTTGGAGCAAGCCCGGCAAGCGGCTGTTCAGTTCGGCGCTGGCCAAGCGCGACACGGTGTACGGCCCCGGCGGCGCCGGCGGCATCTACGTCACCGACGTCGCCACGAAGAAGACGTCGCTGTTCACCACCGTCCCGGACGCCGGCACCTCGGCGCACGGCGTGGGCACCAGCGACAACGCCTTCCTCGCCGCGCCCGGCAAGGAGGGCCTGGGCGACCTGGAGGTTTCCGACGACGGCCGCGACCTGTTCGTGGTCAACCTCGAAAACCGCAAGCTGTACCGCTACGACGCCACTGCGGCGACCGCGACGGCGCCGGCGGCCTCGTACGCCATCCCGGACCCGGGCTGCCCGGCGCCGGGCGACTGGCGGCCGTTCGGTCTGGGACTGCAGGACGGCGTCGGATACGTCGGCGGCGTCTGCTCGGGCGCCTCGACCGGGAAGCTCTCGGACATGCGCGCCGTGGTCCTGGCCTTCGACCCGGCGTCGGGCACCTTCGGCAAGCAGGTGCTGAACCAGCCGCTGGACTACCCGCGCAAGGCCACGCTCGGCGGTGCCTGCCCGGGAGCCGCCTGGTTCCCGTGGACGGACACCTTCCCGGCGCAGCAGAACGGGCAGACGTGCGCCGGCGCCATGGCCAACCCCGAACCCGAGTTGGCCGACATCGCGTTCGAGACCGACGGCTCGATGCTGCTGGCCTTCCGGGACCGGTTCACCGACCGGACGACGGCGTACGCCCGGCCCGGGGAGCCGACGACCGCCATCGCGATGGTGGCCGGCGGCGACCTGAACAAGGCGTGCCTGTCCGAGGGCAAGTACGTCATGGACACGAACCTCGGCTGTGGCAAGACGCCGCGGGGTACCAGGTTCTTCGACGTGAACACCATGGGCGGCGGCCACCCGAACGCCGCCTACGCCGGCCTCGCGCTGTCGAAGGTGGAGGAGTTCGTCGCGACCGCCGGTGTCGACCCCATCGACACGCCGTGGAGCGCCGGCACGATGTTCACCAAGCGCGACGGGACGCGGCAGCCCGCCGCGGGCCTGCGCTTGAACACCGAGGGCAACGCCTCCTTCGGCAAGGGCGCCTCGATGGGCGACCTGGAAGTGCTCTGCGACCAGGCACCGCTCCAGATCGGCAACCGGGTCTGGTACGACCCCGAGCGCAAGGGTGTCCAGGGCCCGAGCCAGCGTCCGGTCGAGGGCGCGACCGTCAACCTGTACGACGAGTCGGGCAAGGTGGTCGGCACGACCAAGACCAACAAGCGTGGTGAGTACTACTTCGACGACTCGAACGTGACCGGTGGTCTGAAGCCGAAGACCAAGTACACGATCCGGCTCGACAACCCGGCCGACTACGCGGCGAACGGGCCGCTGTACCAGTGGGTGCCGACCGAAGAGGGTGTCGGCGACAACCGCTTCGTGGACTCCAAGGGCAAGGTCCCGACCGGCGGGCGTTATCCGGAACGGGCGTTGACCACCGGCGGACCGGGCGAGAACGACCACACGTACGACTTCGGATTCCGCCAACAGGAGGGCGCGGTGCGCCTGGTCAAACACGACCAGGACGGCAAGGCGCTGGCCGGGGCGAAGTTCGAGTTGTGGCGGGAGACGAACGGGACCGAGGGCTTGCAGTCCGACGGAACCACTCCCGATACGAAGGTCGGCGAGCCCTGTACGACCGGGACGGACGGCATCTGCAAGCGCGACGTGCTGCCCGGGACGTACTTCTGGAAGGAGATCAGCCCTCCCGAGGGTTATGCCCCTCCGGAGAAGCCGGTGCTCGGCCCGCTCGTGCTGAACGCGCAGAACCTGGACGCCGGAGTCGAGGTGACGGCGGTCAACAAGCTGCTGCCGCCGACCACGCCTCCGCCGACGACGAGCGCGCCGACGACATCTGCTCCGTCCACGTCGGGCGGAAACCACGGTGGGTCGTCGGGGCCGCTGGCTCGGACGGGTCTGGGCGGGAACCTGCCACTGGTCTTCGGCGTCTCGGCGGCGATGATCGCGCTGGGTGGCGGGGCGCTGGTGTTGTTCCGTAGGCGCGGAGCGCGGCAGCAGTAACTCCGGGGTCGGCGGGCGGGGTTCGATACCGCGCGCCGATCGCCCGGCGGGCGGCCGGCGGCTGACGGCTGATGGCCGCCTGTTGCCGACTGTCGACTGCCGAAAGAGATGGAGCGGGCGGGTCCGCGGACCGATGGTCCGCGGGCCCGCCCGTGTGTTGATCGACGTGAGAGAAGGCATCCGCATGGCCCGGAAGAAGACCGGCGATCGCGCGCCGCGTCGGCGGCGGCTCTGGATCACGGCCCTGGTGGCGGTCGCGCTGTGCGGAAGCACCGCGGGCGGGCTGGCCGTGCACCGGGCGCTCTCCGACGACGGCGACCCGGACCGGGCCGTGACCATCGACGAGGCGGGACGCCTGGCGCTGTCGCGGCTGACGTTGTATCAGGCCAGTCCGGTCGCGGTGACGCTCACCGCCGCCGAAGGGGGCGGCGTCACGATCCGGGTCGAGGCGGTCGTGGACTACCGCAACCACCGGGCCGTGGGCGGCTATCAGGTCACCGGAGCCGCCGGCTCACTCGACCGCGGCCTGATCGTGTGGGACGGCGCCGGGCTGGGACTGGCGCCGGTGCCGGCGGGCGTCGACGGGCCGCCGTGGCAGCAGGCCGAACACATCCCCCGTTCCGGCTGGTCGTCGCGCGCCTTCACCGCGGACCCCCTGGACTCCGGACTGCGGCTGCTGATCCAACTCGGCGCGGACCGGCCCGACAACCCGATGCTGCTCGCCCAGTCGGGGGCACGCCGACTGGGCCGCGACCGCATCCAGGGCCGGACCTACGACAGGTTCTCCGGTCCGCGCGCCCAGGACGCCGCGCGCGGTGGGGCGTCCGCCGGCGAGTTGTCGCCGCTGACCTACTGGGTCGACGGTGACGGCGGCCTGCGCCGGGTGACGATGCGCATGCCGGGCCTGGGCACCCCGACGACCGTCGAGATCGGCGGGCGCGACGACAAGGTACGCATGCCCGAGGCGCCGTGGATCGCGGGCTGACCCCGCCGCGTCGACGGCGGCGGGGCGCTCAGCGCGGTCGCGGCATCGCGGCGGCGTCGGTCGGCAGGGCGTAGCGCTCGGGGTCGACCGCCCCGGGCAGGTCCGTCGCCGGCCGGCCGGGCACCGCCGGGTCGGGCATCGAGGGCTGCGCGGGCGGGGCGGGCACGGCGTGGAACGCGAGGCCGGGCGGCGGTTGCACGGCGACGGCCCGACCCGCCGGGACGGCCCGGCGCGGGGTGACGCCGCACCCGGCGAGGTCCTCCAGGCCGCTCGGGCTCTGTGTCGCGGGCGAGTTGCCGCTGAAGCAGTTGCCGGGGTCGGCCGAGGCCGTCACCAGGTCGGCGCCGTTGTCCGTGACGCGGTTGCTCTCGACGCGGTTGCCGACGGCCGGATGCCCCGCCGGGTCGGTGACGAGGACGCCGGCCGAGCGGTTGCCCCGGATGAGGTTGCGCGCGACGCGGTTCTCCTGGCCGCCGCCGATCCCGATGCCGATCCCGAAGCCTCCGTCGGCCTGTTCGGGCGTGTCCGACGCGTTGTTGTCGGTGATCACGTTGCCGGCGATCACGGCGCCGTGCTGCGGCGCGAGCGCCTCCAGGTCGTTGGAGTTCACCGTGACTCCGACGCGGTTGCCGACGACGCGGTTGCCGAGCACCGACAGGCCCTCCGAGGCGTTGGTGATCTCGATGCCGACCGCGTTGCGCTCCACCGTGTTGCCGCGTACCAGCGTGTCGCACGGCTTGCACTGGCCGACGTAGATGCCGGAATCGGCCTGCCCGGACGCGTAGGAGTCCTCGATGACACCACCACGCGCGTCGAAGGCGTAGATGCCGTAGAGCCCGTTGTTGTACGCCGTCACGTGACCGGCCCGGAAACCCTGGAGCATCGGGAAGCGGGCGGTGTCCAGCGGGTTGTACGCCGAGCCGCCGGCGCCCCGCCCCTGCAGTCGCTCGTCGGTGACACCGGTGAACAGGACGCCGTTGGCGAGGTAGCCGCGGACGGTGAGGTTCTCCACCACGGAGCCCGCGCCGGTGACGGTGATGCCGTTGGCGAGCCGCACACCGCCGTCGAAGACCACGGCGTTGCGATCCGTACCGCGCAACACCAGGCGCGGCACGGCGACCCGCACACTCTCCCGGTACACGCCGGGGCCGACCAGCACCGTGTCGCCCTCACGCGCGACATCCACCGCCTTTTGCACCGTGCGGAAGTCCTGCGGCACCCGCAGCACGTTCCCGGCGGGATGTTTCCCGGCGGACGGTTCGGCGTCCGTCGACGACGAGCAGGCCGCGACCGTCGGCGCGAGACAAACGAGCGCCAGCGACAGGTGGCGCAGCATCGTCGTCCGCGTCCGCGTCCGAGCCCGAAGGACGACAGGTCGGGACGTCCATGGACGTAACGAGCGTTGGGGAGGCAGGAGTTGCATGACAGGTGTTCTATCGTCTGCAATGTCGCCCATGCATACCGACCCGGAAAGTCGACAGGAGCAGGCGCGACCTGCCACATCCGGTTTGGGACGCAGAGCCCTGCTCGCGACCGGAGCGGCACTGGCCGCGGCGGTCGGCGCGGCGGCGGAACCGAAGGCGAGCCGACCACAGCGCCGCGACACCGCGTCCGACGCTCCGCCGGCGGCCGCGATCCCCTTCCACGGACTGCGCCAAGCCGGTGTGACGGGGCCTCAGTTACCCGCGACCCACATACTGTCCTTCGACGTCCCGCCGACGACCGCCGGCGCGGACCGCGAGACGCTGCGCAACATCCTCACCGCACTGACCCACACCCTGTCCGGCGCGGCCGCCGGCACACTTCCCGACCCGCGCCTGCACACCGGAGAGCCGACCCGCCTCGCCTGCGTCGTCGGCGTCGGCCCCACTCTCGCGACCCGCCTCGCCCTGAACGTGCCCGCCGAACTGGCCGACCTGCCCGCATTCCCCGGCGACCGCCTGGACCCGGCCCGCTGCAACGGCGACATACTGCTCCAACTCTGCGCCGCCGACCGCTGGACGCTCACCATCGTCGCCGAACTGGCCACCGCCGCCGCACAGTCCGCCGGCGCCGTCCCCCGCTGGACCCAATCCGGCTTCCTGCCCCACACCCCGCCGGGCATCACCCCGCGCAACCTCTTCGGCCTCAAGGACGGCACCGCCAACCCCGACGACCCCACCGCCGGGCGCTGGGTCTGGGGCCCACCGGGAGCCCACGAACACGCGACCACCCTGGTGTTCCGCAAAATCCACATGGACGTAGCCGGCTTCGCGGCCGTTCCCCAAGACCACCAAAACAAAATAATCGGCCGCCGAGCCACCGACGGCGTTCCCTTGACCGGCACCACCGAACACGACGACCCGGACATCTACGCCAAGCACCCGGACGGCTCCTACATCATCCCGGCCACGGCCCACGTCCGCCTCACCAGCCCCCGCCTCGACGCCGGCGCCCGCATGCTCCGCCGCAGCTACAACTACGACGACGCCCCCACCGACAGAGGCCTCCTGTTCTGCGCCTACATGCGCGACCCAGGCCTATTCACCCGAGTCCAATCCCGCCTCGCAGCCCGAGACGCCCTAAACCCCTTCCTCGAACACCGCTCCTCAGCAGTCGCCTACATCCTCCCGGGCACCCCACCAGGCGAACCCCTCGGCAACCGCCTCTGACCCCGGGAAAAACAACAAGGCCCAGGTCAGAAACCTACTGACCTGGGCCTTCGAGGAGCCGCCTAAGGGAGTCGAACCCTTGACCTACGCATTACGAGTGCGTCGCTCTAGCCGACTGAGCTAAGGCGGCTTGTCATTCCACCTTGTGGTGGCGACAGGGAATGAGTGTACACACCCGTCGGGGTGGTCGACACGCGCGATTGGTGGGGGTCAGCGGCAGGTCTTGCCCTTGGGCGGGACGGTGGACTGGGTGAGGTAGTCGACGACCGTGCGGTCGACGCAGTCGCTGCCTCGGCCGAAGGCGGTGTGGCCGTCGCCGTCGTAGGTCAGGAGGTTGCCGGAGGCCAGTTGGCCGGCCAGGGACTGGGCCCAGGAGTACGGCGTGGCCGGGTCGCGGGTGGTGCCGACGACCAGGATCGGGGCGGCGCCCTCGGCGCGGATCGGGTGCGGTCGACCGCTCGGCGGGACCGGCCAGGACGCGCAGGCCAGGCCCGCCCAGGCGAGGTTGCGGCCGAAGGTCGGCGACGCCGCCACATACTCCGGCAGGTCGCGCTCGACGTCCTCCCGAGTCGTCGCCGCCGGCGGGGCGTCCAGGCAGTTCACCGCCGCGTTGGCGGACATCAGATTGCTGTACCGGCCGTCCGCGCCCCGCTCGTAGTACTGGTCGTTGAGGTCGAGCAGCCGCTGTCCGTCCCCGCGCAGCGCCGCGTCGAGCGCGCGCCGCAGGTCCGGCCACTGGTCCTTGGAGTAGAGCGGCGACAGGATGCCCGTCGTCGCGATCGACTCGGTGACCCGGCGGGTCGCGTCGCCCGGGAGGGGGCGCGCGTCGAGCTGTTGCAGCAGGCCGCGGATCTTGGCCAGCCCCGCCTCTCGGGTCGCGCCGAGGGAGCACGAGCCGCCGCCGACGCAGTCGTCCAGGAACGCCGCCAGCGCGGTCTCGAAGCCGCCGCCCTGCACCTTGTTGGCGGCCATCGCCGACTGGCTCGGGTCCATCGCGCCGTCCAGCACGAGGCGGCCGACCCGCTTGGGGTACAGCTCGGCGTAGGTCGCGCCGAGGAAGGTGCCGTAGGACGCGCCCAGGTAGTACAGCTTGGGGTCGCCGAGCGCGGCCCGCAGCAGATCCATGTCACGGGCCGCGTCGACCGTGCTCACATGGCCGAGCAGGTCCCCCGAACGGTCCGCACAGGCCCGGCCGTACGCCTTCTCCCCCTCGATCCACGCCTGCTCCTCCGCGGGGGTGTCCGGCGTCGCGTCGAGCTGGGTGAAGGCGTCCATCCCGTTGTCGGCCAGGCAGCCGATCGCGGTGCTGCGGCCGACGCCGCGCGGGTCGAAGCCGACGATGTCGAACCGTTTGCGCAGCTCGGCCGGGTAGCGGGTGGCCGCGTACTGCGCGAAGTCCAGCCCGGAGCCGCCCGGACCGCCCGGGTTGAGCAGCAGCGAGCCGATGCGGTTCGCCCCGGTCGCCGGCTTGCGCATCACCGCGATCCGGATCTTCGGCCCGTCCGGCTTGGCATGATCCAGCGGCACCTGGAGCGTGCCGCACTGGAACCCGCCGGTACACGGGGTCCAGCCGATCGGTTCCACCGCGGGCGTCGGCGGCGCCGACTCGGTGCCCCCGCCGCCGCCCGAGTCACCGGTCGCCGGCGCCGTGGCGGTGTCCGCGACCCGGTCCGGCGACTTCGACGACGAACTCGACGAGCACCCCGCCACCAGGAGCAGACCGACCGCCGCGGCGGCGACCCTCGCGCACGAACCCCGCATCATGCGACCGCTCCTCCAGTAGTCCAGCCTGACCGTGTACCTCTGGGGAGGGTAACCACGCAGGCCGGCGATACTCCCCAACGACCCGACGACCCGACGACCCGACGACCCATGGACCCGACGACCCATCGACCCGACCGCCGACACCCCTCAGCTACACCGCTTCCCCTTCGGCGGCATGGCCCCGCGCAACAGGAACCCCTCGACCGCCCCGTCCACACACGGGCTGTTGCCCCCGTATGCCGTGTGCCCCTCACCCTCGAAGGTCAACAGCGTCGCGTTGGCCAACTGCCCCGCCAGCTTCTCCGCCGAGGCGTACGGCGTCGCCGGATCCCCCGTCGTGCCCACCACCAGGATCGGCGCGCTCCCCTGCGCCCGGATGGCGTGCGGCTTGGCCGGCGACCTGAACGGCCAGTTCTCGCAGTTCTCCCCGGTCAGGTCCTCCGCGGTCACATCGCGCGACAGCAGCGGCGCCTCGGCCTTGAGCCGGTCCAGCGCCGCCTGCACCTGCGCCGGCGTCGGCGCCTCCCCCGCGCCGTCCGCGCAGCCGATCGCGACGAACGCGTCGGCGCTGTTGTCGTAGTGCCCCTGCTCGTCCCGACCGTTGTAGTTGTCGGCGTAGAACAGCAGGGCGTCCGGCGATCCGCGCACGATCGCGTCGGCGAGCGCGTCGCGCAGGTACTTCCACTCGGTGTCCTTGTCGCCGTACAGCAGGCTGACCACGCCCGTCCAGCCCAGGCTGGAGGTCAACGTCCGGCCGCCCCGGGCGGCGGCCAGCGGGTGCTGCTGCAGGCCGTCCAGGAAGTCGGCGGCCTTGCGCGGCGCGGTCTTCGGGTCGGCGCCGAGCGCGCAGCCCGGGCGCCCCGCGCAGTCCTCGGCGAACCGGCGCAACGAACGGTCGAAGCCGACCTGCTGTTCGACCGCCCGGCTCAGGTTGTCCGCGGCCGGGTCGACCGCGCCGTCCAGGACCAGCCGGCCGGTGCGGGTCGGGAAGCGTTCGGCGTAGGTGGCGCCGAGGTAGGTGCCGTAGGAGAAGCCGATGTAGTTGAGCTTCTCGTCGCCCAGCGCCGCGCGCAGGACGTCCATGTCGCGAGCCGCGTTGTCGGTGCCCACGAAGGGCAGCAGTTCGCCGGATCGGCTCTGGCACTCGGCCGCGTAGGCCCGCTCCCGCTCCTTGGCCCGGGCCTCGGCGCGGACCGGGTCCTCGGGCAGGTCCTCGGCCACGTACGCGTCGCGCTCGGCGTCGGTCATGCACTTCACCGGCGCGCTGCGATCGACCCCGCGCGGATCGAAGCCGATCAGGTCGTAGACGTCCTGAACCGGCTTGCCGATGGTGCTCTCGGACATCCACCACGCCGCCGTCACCCCGGAACCGCCCGGGCCGCCCGGGTTGATCAGCAGCGAGCCGAGCCGCTGCCCGGGCTTGGCCGCGCTCTTGCGGGTGACCGCGATGTCGATCGTGCGGCCGGTCGGCCGGCTGTAGTCCAGCGGCACGGTGAAGTTCGCGCAGCGAAACGCCTTGGCCTGGCTGCGCTCGTCGTCGTCCTCGCTCTCGCAGGACTTCCAGGTGGGCCGCTGGGTGTAGAAGCGGGCCAGCGCCGGGTTGGGGTCCCCGGGCGTGGCCGGTGCCTTGCCGACGCCCGAGGCGGGGCTCGACGCACTGGTGCGACCACCGCCCGCGGCGTCGCCGAGGTCGGACGCGACGGAACAGCTCGCGACGATCGCGACGGCGAGCACGACCGGGATCGCACGGCCGAGGAGCCCCACTCGGGGTATTCGTTTCACCCGTACTGCCTACCATCCGCCGCACCCCGACGCACGAACGGGACCCGCTGCACCGGGGCCGCGACTCTTTCGCCGCGCCCCGCGTACCGAGCCCCGCCGCGCGCCGTCACGCGGCCGGGTTCCGGGTGTTGCGGCCGAGGAAGGTGAGCGCGTCGGGCAACTGACGCGTGATGTCGGTGGAGGTGCCGCCCGCGCCCGCGACCGCCTTGACCGTGGTCGGGGCCTTCGCCTTCGCGGCGAACTCGCTGCCGGTGGTGCCCGAGTGGCCGGACAGCATGATCGTCACGTCGGGTCGCGCGTCGAGCAGGCGAACCGGGTCGTTCGCCGTCTTGGCCGCCGAATCACCGCCCCACAGCGCGGACTTGAGCGTGGTCCGGCCGGACAGGCTGACCGCGCTCGCGTAGTACTGCGGGTATTGCAGGGCGTACTTGACCGCGCACAGCCCACCCGAGCCGTCCCCGATCAGCGCCCAGGACGCGCGGTCGGCGCTCGCGCGGTAGGTCGTCAGCACCGCCTCGCGCACGTCCTCGTTGTGGAAGGTGGCCATCTTCGGCCCCTTCGGGATGTCGCTGCACTCGGTGTCCTTGGCCGTGGTCAGGCCGGCTTCCACGTCCTGCTTCGAGTAGGGCATCAGTTCGGGCGCGACGACGATGTACGGCGGGACGGTGCCGGACTCGATGCCCGCGGCGAGCTTGCTCAGGAACGCCGACGAGTCGTCCGTGAAGCTGTTCGACTCGACGCCCGGCAGCGACGACTGGGCGACCAGGACGGGGTAGTTGCGGCCCTGGTTGGTGGGGGTGTCGTAGCCCGGCGGCAGCCAGACCCACACGTCGGCGGTGACCGCGGACTGCCGGCCCGTGACGGTCATCCGGTTGAGCGTGCCACCGGACTTGGTGCCGACCTTGGTGAACTTCTGCGGTGCGGCCTTGGGTTGGCCCGAGGTCGCCACCGGTTCCGCCGACGGGTCGACCCCGGTGGCGGCGACGTTCTGCGCGTCGTCGTGGGACATGTTGCGGTAGGCGAAGGTACCGCCGACCCCGGCGGCGATCACCGCGAAGGCGAGCAGGCCCACACCCGCGGGCGAGCGCACCCCGCGCCGACGGCGCCGCGGCGCCGGGTCGGGTGGGGCGGCTTCGGTTTCGGCCGGTCGTACCGGCTCGTGCCGGGCCAACGCGGCGGGCGCCGAGGAGGCGAGCCCGACCGGCGCGAACGGCAGTGGCACATCGGCCCGTTGCGGCGTCGCCCCGGCCGCGCCGGCGTCCCGCCCGACAGAGGTCGAAGCGACCGCCGACCCCGGAGCGATCGCCGACCCCGAGGCAACCGTCGCCCCCGATGCGATCGCCGGCGCCGAGCCGACTTCCCGAACAGAGTCCCGAACGGGCTCGATCTCGCGCGCCGGCGCCATCGCCCGCTCCCGCACCGACACGTGTGGCACGACCGGCGGCAACTCGGCGGGCCGGGGCCCGGGTTCGCCCTCCGGACCGGCGATCGAAACGGCATCACGGCTCTTGCGCGCCCTCAGCACGAGAACGACAACCGCCCCGAGGGTCACCGCGATCAGCAGACCTTTGAGCGTCCTGGTCACGGAACGCAACCCCGCACCGTCCTTCCGAGCCTCACCCGTCACAATGTTCCCGCAGTTCCCGCATGTTCTCGGGAACTCTCCCACGATGACGTCCGGGTGGGGGTTTCGGGTTCCGTCCGGCGAACACCTCCGCTCCAAGGAGTGAAGCGGCGTTCATCCCGGGTCGGTACGGCCTCAGCCGGTCCGCAGCGTCAACACCATCGCCTCGACCGCGAGCAGCGGCGCGACGTTGGCGTCGATCGCCCGCCGGCAGGCCAGGATCGCCTCGATCCGCCGCAGCGTCGCCTCCGGCGTGGACGTTCGGGCCACCGTGTCCAGGTCCGCCCGCAACACGTCGTTGGCCAACGGGACCGCAGCCCGCAACTGCAGCGCCAGCACATCCCGATAGAAGCCGGTCAGGTCCACCAACGCGCGGTCCAGGCAGTCGCGTTGGGTACGGGTGGCGCGCTTCTTCTGCTTGTTCTCCAACTCCTTCATCACGCCCGCCGTACCGCTGGGCATACGACCGCCGCCGACCGCGCCGAGCGCGGCCCGCAGATCCTCGGTCTCGCGCCCGTCCAGATCCGCCGCGACCTGCTTCGCGTCCTCCGCCGCCGCGTCCACCAGACGTTGTGCGGCGGCCATCGCCAAGCCGATGTCGCCGACCACCATCGGGATCCGCAGCACATCGGCGCGCCGCCCCCGGGCCTGCTCGTCGAGCGCCAGCCGGCGAGCGCTCTTGATGTCGCCGGCGGACGCCGCCGCGGCGAACGCGGCCATCGCCGGGTCGATCCCGTCCCGGCGCATCAGCAGATCGGCCACCGCCCCGGCGGGCGGAGTACGCAGCGCCACATGGCGACACCGCGAGCGGATCGTGGGCAGCGCGTCCTCCAGGGACGGCGCGCACAGCAGCCACACGGTGCGGTCGGCGGGCTCCTCGATCGCCTTGAGCAGGACGTTGCCCGCGCCCTCGGTGAGCCGCCCCGCGTCCTCCAGGACGATCACCTGCCAGCGCCCGCCCGCCGGCGTCATCGCCGCGCGGCGCACCAGGTCGCGGGTCTCCTTGACGCCGATCGAGAGCAGTTCGGTGGCGACCACGTCGACGTCGGCGTGTGTGCCGGTGAGCGCGGTGTGGCAGCCGTCGCAGTGTCCGCAGCCCGGTTCGGCGCCGAGCGCCAGATCGGGACTGACGCACTGCAACGCCGCCGCGAACGCGCGCGCGGCGGTCGCCGTACCCACCCCGGGCGGGCCGGTGAACAACCACGCGTGGGTCATCCCGCCGACGCCCTCGCCCGCGAGCACCGCCCGGGCCGCGCCGGCCGCGGTGCGCAGCTGCTCGGCGACCCGATCCTGCCCGACGAGGTCGTCCCAGACGGTCACGCGCTCTTGTCTCCTCGTTCCGGTGTGCCCGATACGACCGTACCGGGGCGCCGTGACAATCGACGCCACGTCACCCCGGTACCGCTCGTCCGCGACACCCCGGCGGGACCCGGGGTCAGGACTTGTAGGTCGAACCTCTAGGTCGGACTTGTAGATCGAACCTGTAGGTCGGACCTACAGGTCACGACCCGTGGGTCGGGTCACCCGACCCACGCGTCGGACCGTGCGTCAGGACTTGTTCCGACGCCAACGTCGCTTGCGCCCCGCCTCCTGCGCCGAGTCCGCGGCGGACGAACCCTCCGCATCGCCACCCTCGGCCTCGGCCGCGTCCGCGTCGTCCTCGGCCTTCCAGGGCCCCAGCAGATCGTCCGCCAGCGACTGACTCCCGGCGGCCGGCGGCGTCAGCACCGGCAGCGCGTGCGTCTCGTCCAGGCTCACCTGCGGGATCTCCCGGGTGTCCTCGGCCGCCTCGCGCAACCGGATCTGCCGCAATTCGGTGGTGTCGGCGTCGTCCGGCGACACCTTCGGGATGCCGTGCACGGGGGTGTCCGCGAGGGCGGGGTCGGGGCGCCTGATGCCGTGCACCGGCGTCTCGACCATGTCCGTGTCCGGCACCGGGCCCGCCTCCGCCGCGAGCGCGGCGGCCTCCTGCGCGGCCCGCGCCCGCGCCGACGCGGCGGCCTCGGCGGCCCGGGACGCCTCCCGTTCGGCCCGCCGACGATCCGCCTCGGCGCGGCGCAGGGCGTCCTCCGCCCGGCGGCGCTCTTCGGCGTGCCGCCGCTCGTCGGCCACCCGCACGGCCTCCTCGGCGCGCATGCGCTCGACCTCGCGGGCCGCCTCGGCCTCCAGCCGCTCGCGCTCCTCCTCGGCCGACCGCTGCCGTTCCAGGGCGGCCTCGCGCTCCTCCTCGGCACTGGCCCGCGCCTGCTCGGCCTGCAGCGCCGACGCCTCCTCCAGCCGGCGGCGCTGCTCGTCCCGGCGCTCGGCCTCCTCCTCGGCGCGCACCCTGGCCTCCTCGGCCCGGGCCTTGGCCTCCTCGGCCAGCCGCTGCTGCTCCTCGGCCCGTCGTTCGGCCTCCAGCGCCAGCCGGCGTCGCTCCGACTCGGCGTGCAGCCGGGCCTCCTCCGCCGCCTCGGCCGCGGCACGGGCCCGCTCGTCGGCCTCGGCCGCGATCCGACGGGCCTGCTCCTCGGCGTACCGCTGCTCCTCCTCGGCGAGCCGGGCCGACTCCTCGTCCAGCCGGGCCTGTTCGGCCTGCCGCTGGCGCTCCTCGCTCTCCGCCCGCAACCGGGCGATCAGCGCGGCCTTCTCCGCGTCCCGGGCGGCCTGCTCGGCCTTGCGCCGGGCGTCCTCCTCGCGCATCCGCTTGGCCAGCTCCAGCGCCTGGCGCTTCTCCTGCTCGGAGAGCGGGAGTTCGCGGTCGAGCCGGTGCCGAATCGGCGTGGTGACCGCGTCCGGCTCCTGGTCGGCGTCCACCACCAGGTAGCGGTCCGGGTCGTGCGCGGCCAGGTCCAGGAACGCGTGCCGCACCCGCAGGTGGAACTCGCTCGACTCGGACTCGATCCGGTCGGGCGCCTCGGTGAAGCGCGCGTGTCCGACCGCCGGGTCCAGGTCGAGCAGGATGGTCAGGTCGGGCAGCAGACCGTCGGTGGCCCAGCGCGAGACCCGGCCGATCTCGCGCGCGCCCAACGAACGCCCGGCGCCCTGGTAGGCGATCGAGGAGTCGATGTAGCGGTCGCTGATCACGATCGCGCCGCGCCGCAGGGCGGGCAGGATCACGGTCTGCACGTGCTCGGCCCGGTCCGCCGCGTACAGCAGCGCCTCGGTGCGCGGGTCGACCGGCTCGCCGTCCAGGTCGAGCAACATCGCCCGCAGCCGCTTGCCGACCTCGGTCGCGCCGGGCTCGCGGGTGACCACCACCTCGTGGCCCTTGGCCCGTATCCAGGCCGCGATCGCGTTGGCCTGGGTCGACTTGCCCGCTCCCTCGCCGCCCTCCAGGGCGATGAAGAAGCCGGTGGCGCCGGCCGGTCGGCCGGTGATGTGGTCCTCGTTGCGGGTCGCCGCGGCCAGGTCGCGCAGGATCGGCACGCCGCGCCGATCGTCCACGCTCAGCAGCGCGATCCAGCCCAGGATCACCACGAGCACGCCGGTGCCGCCCAGGACCAACGCGGCGCCGCTGTAGTCGAAGGTGAACCGGTCCGCGACCACCCACGAACGCACGCCCACGTAGCCCGCGGCAATCGGCCCGGCCACCAGCGCCACGAACAGCACGACGCGCACGATGAGTTGGGCGAACGCGAAGGCCCGGGCCCGCATGTCCTCGCCGAAGTCGAGGCCGTACATGGTGTATCCGGTGACCCAGGCGACGCCCGCGAACACCCCGAGCACGGCGGCGAGCACCGCCGCCATGACCACGTTGGCGACCGCGCCCAGGATCAGCAGGGTCAGCCCGGCGCACATCACGGCCATGCCGTACAGCCGCCGCCGGCTGAACGCCGGCACCACCCTCGGGCCCCACAACATGCCCGCGCTGACACCCGCGATGAGCATCAGGAACACGGTGCCGTACGCCGCGTTGCCCGCGTGCAGCCCGACCACGAGCAGCGGCGCGGTGGACACCAGCGCGCCACCCGCCAGGAACAGCGCGACCATCCCGACGATCAGACCGCGCGCGGTCCGGCCGTGGCCGAACACCCGGCGTCCGTCGGCGAGCACCTTGAACGGATTGGGCCGCCGAGTGCTGACCGAGCGCCCGCGCGTGGGCATCCGGATCAGGAACGCGAAGACCGCGGCGAGCAGGAACACCGCGCCCGCGAGGTAGAACGCCAGGTTCGAGGGGTGCTCGACGAACATCGACACGTCGTGCGAGAACGCGGTGCCGACCAGCGCGCCGAGGATGAACAACAGCGCCGCCGCCGGGGCCGCGCCGTAGGAGGTCACGAGGTTGAACTGATTGGCGGTGCCCAGCCGTTGCCGGGGCACCAGGTTGGGCACGGTGGCGTCCCGCGCGGGCCCGGCGAGCGCGCCGATCACGGCGACCACCGCGGTCGCGCCCCAGATCCACCACATCCGGTCCACGAACGGCACGGACACGAGCACCAGGGCCCGGACCACGTCGCACGTGACCAGCGTCCAGCGCCGATCGAGATGGTCCACGATCGCGCCCGCCACCGAGGCGGTCAGCGCGGCCGGCACCATCCGCAGCGCGAACACCACTGCGACCGCCGTGGCGTGCTTGCGGTAGTCGCCCTCGACCGTCCACAGCGCGGCCGAGGTCAGCGCGAGGAGCGCGAGCCAGTCACCGAGCGCGGAGGCCGCGACCGCGAACCAAAAGCGCCGGAACGGGCGGATGCTCAGCACGCCCCCGACGCTCTCCGTCGGTTCGACCTGACGGGGCGGTATCGCCGAATCCGGCGCTTGCTGCTCCGCGTTCGTCATACGGAGAACCCTAACGTCGTCATCTGACGGGAAACGGCAACCTGGACCGGATCCCCGTGTTCCGGCGGCGGGACCGTAGCACAGGGCCCGCGGTCGTCGCCGCAACCGACCGGGGCGACGCCGGATCCCGCCGGCGCCGCCCGATCGATGCGTACCAGGAACGTCCCCACCGGGACATCCCTACCTCGGTCCTACCGCGTCACGCCTTGTCGGCGGCGTTGTTCGCGCCGGCGTTCGCGGTCGCCTTCGCGGCGGCGGCCTTGGTGGTCTTGCCGTCGGCCGCGGACTTCTTCGCGGCCGTCTTCTTCGCGGCGGTCTTCGTCGCCGTCGCCTTCTTCGCGGGCGCCTTCTTGGCCGCCGCCTTCTTCGCCGTCTTCTTCGCCGGACCCTTGGCCCGCTTCTCCGCGAGCAGCTCGTAGCCGCGCTCGGGGGTGATCGTGTCGACCGCGTCGCCCGCGCGCAGCGTGGCATTGGTCTCGCCGTCGGTCACGTACGGGCCGAACCGGCCGTCCTTGACCGTGACCGCCTTGCCGCTGACCGGGTCGGAGCCCAGTTCCTTGAGCGGCGGCTTGGCCGCGGCCCGACCACGCGCCTTGGGCTGGGCGTAGATCGCCAGCGCCTCCTCCAGGGTCACCGTGAACAACTGGTCCTCGGTCTCCAGGGAGCGCGAGTCGGTGTCCATCTTGAGGTACGGGCCGTAGCGGCCGTTCTGCGCGGTGATCTCGGTCCCGGTCTCCGGGTGCTTGCCGACCACCCGCGGCAGCGTGAACAGCCGCAGCGCGTCGTCGAGGGTCACCGTGTCCAACGACATCGACTTGAACAACGACGCGGTGCGCGGCTTGGGACCGTTCTTCGCGGCGGTCTTCTTGGCGGTCTTCTTCGCCGGCTTGGCGCCGTCCGCGGCCGGGGCGGGCGCGGCGGGGGCCTCGGGCTCGGGCAGCACCTCGGTCACGTACGGGCCGTAGCGCCCGTCCTTGGCCACGATCATGTGGCCGCTGACCGGGTCGATGCCCAGCTCGTGGTCGCCGCTGGGCTTGTCGAGCAGCTCCTCGGCCTTGGCCACGGTCAACTCGTCCGGCGGCAGGTCGTCGGGTACGTCGGCACGCCGGTCGCCGCGCTCGACGTAGGGGCCGTAGCGGCCCACCCGCAGCACGATGCCCTCGCCGACCGGGAACGAGTTGACCTCGCGGGCGTCGATCGAGCTGAGGTCGGTGACCAGGGCCTTGAGGCCGCCGAGGTGGTCCTCGTCGGGCCGGCTCTCGTCGCCGAAATAGAACCTGCGCAGCCACGGCACGGCCTCGGTCTCGCCGCGCGCGATCCGGTCGAGGTCGTCCTCCATCTTCGCGGTGAAGTCGTAGTCGACCAGCGTGGCGAAGTGGCCCTCGAGCAGCCCGACCACCGCGAACGCCAGGAAGGACGGCACCAGCGCGGTGCCCTTCTTGAACGTGTAGCCGCGGTCGAGGATGGTGCCGACGATCGAGGCGAAGGTCGACGGGCGACCGATCTCCCGGTCCTCCAGCTCCTTGATCAGCGACGCCTCGGTGTAGCGGGCCGGCGGCTTGGTCGCGTGGCCCTCCGGGGTGAGCTGATCGGCGCTGAGCGCGTCGCCCTCGGTGACCATCGGCAACCGGCGCTCGCGGTCGTCCAGCTCCGCGTCCGGGTCGTCGGAGCCCTCGACGTAGGCCTTGAGGAAGCCGTGGAAGGTGATGATCTTGCCGCTCGCGGTGAACTCGGCGTCCCGCCCGGGCAGGTCCGCGCCCTGGGCGACGCCGCCGATGCGCACGGTGACCGACTGGCCGATCGCGTCCTTCATCTGCGACGCGACGGTGCGCATCCAGATCAGTTCGTACAGCCGGAACTCGTCGCCGGACAGACCGGTCTCGGCCGGGGTGCGGAAGCTCTCGCCCGAGGGACGGATCGCCTCGTGCGCCTCCTGCGCGTTCTTGACCTTGCCGGCGTACACCCGGGGCGCGTCCGGCAGGTATTCGGCGCCGTACAGGTCCCGCACCTGCGCCCGGGCGGCCGTGACGGCCGTGTCGGAGAGCGTGGTGGAGTCGGTACGCATGTACGTGATGTGGCCGTTCTCGTACAACTTCTGCGCGACCTGCATGGTCCGCTTCGCGCCGTAGCCGAGCTTGCGCGAGGCCTCCTGCTGGAGCGTGGTGGTGCGGAACGGCGCGTACGGGGAGCGGCGGTAGGGCTTGCGCTCGACGGCGCGCACCGAGAACGCGGCGGATTCGAGCGCGGCGCTCAGCGCCCGGGCGCCGGCCTCCTCCAGCTGGAGCACGCCGGCGTTCTTGAGCTTGCCGTCGGGGCCGAAGTCGCGGCCCGAGGCGACCCGCTTGCCGTCGAGCGAGACCAGGCGCGCGTTCATCGTGCTCGGGTCGGTCGGGTCGCCGGGGCGGCCGGTGCCGAACACGCCGAGCAGGTCCCAGTAGGACGCCGAGGTGAACGCGCGGCGCTCCCGCTCGCGCTCGACCACCAGGCGGGTGGCCACCGACTGCACGCGGCCGGCCGACAGGCGCGGGCCGACCTTCTTCCACAGGACCGGCGAGACCTCGTAGCCGTAGAGGCGGTCCAGGATGCGCCGGGTCTCCTGCGCGTCGACCAGGCGCTGGTTGAGCTCGCGCGGGTTGCTCACCGCGGTGCGGATCGCGTCCTTGGTGATCTCGTGGAACACCATGCGGTGCACCGGCACCTTGGGCCGCAGGACCTCAAGCAGGTGCCAGGCGATGGCCTCGCCCTCGCGGTCCTCGTCGGTCGCGAGGAAGAGTTCGTCGGCGTCCTTGAGGAGCTTCTTGAGCTTGGCGACCTGGGCCTTCTTGTCCGCGTTGACCACGTAGATCGGCTCGAAGTCGGCGTCGACGTCGACACCCAGGCGGGCCCAAGGCTTGCCGGCGTACTCGGCCGGCACCTCGGCGGCGCCGTTGGGCAGGTCGCGGATGTGTCCCACGCTCGCCTCGACCACGTAACCGGGGCCGAGATAGCCCTTGATCGTTTTCGCCTTGGCCGGGGACTCGACAATGACGAGTCTCAGGCCGTCGCGCGCGGTCTCGCTGCTCGGGGACACCTTCGCTTCTCTCTCCATCGTCGTCGGCTGCGGCCGAGCCCGATCGGGCACGGCCGTACTGCGGCTTCGTATTCACATTGCGGTCGACCTGTGGCGGAGCGTGACCGGTGGTCGGCCCCGCGTGTCAAACCGGTGCTGCTCGGCTTGCGTCGCAAAGTCGTCCCGGCGCGGCTGTCCGTCCGGACGGTCCCCCCGGATCCGGCGATTACTCCGACGGCCGGGTCCCACGCCCCTCGAACGGTAACGCGCGCATCGCGGTTCCCGCCTCCCGACCCCGTTGGTTCGCGGCCGAGCGTGGTTCGCGGCCGAGTCGGGAGCCGCCGCCTCCATACAACACATTTTCTTGGCAACGGCAAGGAGCATCCGGTGGGGACAACACCTGCGACTGTACAGGCGTGTCGGCCCGGATCACGGTGCACCGGGCCAAGCCGCGCTCAGTCGGCGGTGCGCGACTGCGCCGACGGAGCGTCGCCGGCCTCGGGAAAGAGCAGGAATCCGTCGGCCACCAGACCGCGCAGTTCGCCGGGCACCGCGTCGCGCAGCGCGGCCGGGTCCTCCTCCAGCAACTGGGCGATCGCGTCCACGATGACGCCGGCCGGAAGCTGCCCGTCGCTGGCCCCGGCCAGGGCCGCGCCGACCGTGTCCACCCGATCCGCCCGGCACATCCCGCGCCGCTGACGCAGCACCACGCTCTCCGGGTCCTCCGCGCCGGGCGCGCCGGTCTGCTCCTGGACCACGTGCTCCGCGAGCCGGAAGGCGACGTCGAGCAGCCCGTCGTCGTCCGTCCGGGCGAGCCGGTCCTGCCGGTCGAACCAGGCGTGCACCTCCGCGCCGAGCGGTTGTTCGATCGTGTGCGGCCAGTCCTCGATGTGCACCGTCGGCGTGTCGGCGCCCGACGCGCGCAGCGTGATCCAGCCGAATCCGATCCCCTCCACGCCGTCGCGCTCGAACGCCGCCAGCCACGCGTCGTAGCGCTGCGCGTACGCCTCGCCGCGGTGGTCGCCCGAGTCGCGCAACCACAACTCGGCGTACTGCGCCGGGTCCTGGACGTCGCGCTGGACCACCCACGCGTCGCACCCGGTCGGCGCCAGCCAGGCGGCCAGCCGATCCTGCCAGTCCTGTCCGCGCAGGTGCTGCCAGTTGGCCAGCAGCTGGCAGTAGCCGCCTTCGGCGAGGTGGCGGGGCGCCTGCGCGACCAGCAGCCGGCACACCTCGTCGCCGGGCAGACCCGCGTCGCGGTAGGTGTACCGCTCACCCACCGGGGTGATCACGAACGGTGGGTTGGACACGATCAGGTCGAACCGCTCGCCCTCGACCGGCTCGAACAGACTGCCCTCGGCGAGGCCGACGTTGCCCACCCCGGACAGCGCCATGGTCAGCCGGGTCAGGTCGAGCGCCCGCTTGTTCACGTCGGTGGCCAGCACCGATTCGGCGTGGCGCGACGCGTGCAGGGCTTGGACGCCGCACCCGGTGCCCAGGTCGAGCGCGCGGCCCACCGGCTCGCGCACGGTGATCCCGGCGAGCGTGGTGGAGGCGCCGCCGATGCCGAGCACGTGGTCGGCGCGCACCGGGCCGTTGACCCCGCCGATGCCCGCGCCGAGGTCCGACACGACCCACCAGTCGGTGTCCGCCTCGCCGTAGGGCCGGATGTCCACCAGCGGCCGCACCGCGTCGCCGTCGCGCGCCAGCAGGCCCCCGGCGAGCGCTTCCTCGAGCGGCAGGGCGCGCCGCACGTGCGCCTCGGGCGCCGAGGTCTGGAGCAGGAACATCCGGATCAGCACCGCGAGCGGGCTCGCCGCGTCGGCCCGCAGCGCGCGCAGCGCGGGCACGGTCTCACCGCGCGACAGCGCCGCGTACGCCTGCGGGCCGAGCACGTCGAGGCAGCCGTCGACGGTGTAGTCGGCCGCGATCAGGGCCTCGCGGAGGCGGGCCACCTGTGAGGTGTCGTTCATCGTCACGCGCACCATCCTGCCCGCTACCGGTCGGCCGGAACGTCAGCCGGTCGCCGGCGGCGCGCTCGTGGTGCCGCTCGGGGGCGGCGACGAGGAGCCCGTGCCGGCGCTCGACGGCGGTGGGCTGCTCGGCGCGGTGGATCCGGACGGGGCGGTCGAACTCGGCGCCGTGGACCCCTTCGGCGTGCCGCTCGGGGACGCGCCGGTGGTGGGCGCGGAGGTCGCCGGCGCGGTCGGGATCACATCGGCCTTGCCCGCCGCGCAGCCCGGCACCGACGCGAGCGCCTTGCCCGCCTCGCCGCGGTGCAGCTTGTTCAGCGCGGTGTTCGAGGACGCCCGCAGCGCGTCGATCTCCGGTCCCAGCGAGCGCAGCCCGTCGGCGAACGTGTTCTGCTGGTCGGTCGCCAAGCCCTCGATCCGGTGCTGGATCCCGGTCCAGCCCTTGGCCGCGTTGCGCAGTTCGTCGACTACGGACATCCGCAGTGTGGCGCCGTCGGGCACCGCCGGTATGGACGCCTTGTCGATCGCGTCGGCCAGCGCGTTGTCCGCGTCCGCGAGCCGGGACACGTCCACCGCGAGCCGGGTGCGCAGCGTCGTGGGCGGCTCGTTGGGGACCACCTTGTCCACGTCGGCGAGCGCCGCCCGGGCCTCGTCGATCCGCGCGGTGACCTCCGTCGCGCAGACCTTGGCGGCCCACGCCTTCAGGTCGGCCTGCTTCTTCTTGTCCTCGTCGCTCTTGCCGTCGCCGCCGCCGCACGCGGTCAGGGCCGACGCCAGGACCAGCGCGGAGACCACCAGGAACTTCCTCGACACGCTTCCACCTTCGTTCGGACTTCCCTCGGAGCCGGACGCAGACTCGCACAGCGTGAAGGTGTCCGGTCAAACCGCGGGCCCGAACGCGGCACGGGCGCGGTCCCGGTTTCTCCGGTTCCGCGCCCGTACGTACCTCGGATCGGGGGATCAGGCCGCCGCCTTGGTCGGCTGCCCCTCACGGTCGCCGTCGCTGTCGCCGACGACCACCGACTTGCGTTTGCTGTACCAGACCGCGCCCACGATCACCACGACCGAGAAGGCCGCCGCGAGGGCCCGCAGGGCGCCGTTCTCGTCCGCGCCGATGCTCAGTTTGACCACCGCCGGCGCGATCAGCAGCGAGACCAGGTTCATCACCTTGAGCAGCGGGTTGATCGCCGGTCCGGCGGTGTCCTTGAACGGGTCGCCGACCGTGTCGCCGATGATCGTGGCCTCGTGCGCGGCCGAGCCCTTGCCGCCGTAGCTGCCGTCCTCGACCATCTTCTTGGCGTTGTCCCAGGCCCCGCCGGAATTGGCCAGGAACACCGCCATCAGGGTGCCGGTGCCGATCGCCCCGGCGAGGAACGCGGCCAGCGGCCCGATGCCCAGGGTGAAGCCGACCGCGATCGGGGCCATCACCGCGAGCAGTCCGGGCGTGGCCAATTCGCGCAGCGAGTCGCGGGTGCAGATGTCGACCACCCGGCCGTACTCGGGCAACTCGCTGCCGTCCATGATCCCGGGTCGGGTGCGGAACTGGTTGCGCACCTCGAAGACCACCGCGCCCGCCGCGCGGGAGACCGCGTTGATCGCCAGGCCGCTGAACAAGAACACCACGGCCGCGCCCAGGATCAGCCCGACCAGGTTGTTCGGCTGGGTGATGTCGGTGGCGAACGAGAGCGAGGTGAGCTTGGACGCGTCCTTCAGTCCGCCCGCCTCGTCCACGGCCGTGCTCACCGCGTCCCGGTAGGACCCGTACAGCGCGGTCGCCGCGAGCACTGCGGTCGCGATGGCGATGCCCTTGGTGATCGCCTTGGTGGTGTTGCCGACCGCGTCGAGTTCGGTGAGCACCTGCGCGCCCTCGCCCTCGACGTCGCCGGACATCTCCGCGATGCCCTGGGCGTTGTCGGAGACCGGCCCGAAAGTGTCCATGGCCACGATCACCCCGACCGTGGTCAACAGACCGGTGCCCGCCAGCGCCACCGCGAACAGCGCGAGCATGACGATGCCGGCGCCGAGCAGATACGCGCCGAGCACCGCGACCGAGATCAGCACCGCCGCGTACACCGCCGACTCCAGGCCGAGCGCGATGCCGGAGAGGATCACCGTGGCCGGACCGGTCAGCGAGGTCTTGGTGACGTCGCGCACCGGTCGCCTGCTGGTCTCGGTGAAGTAGCCGGTCAACTGCTGGATGACCGCGGCGAGCACGATCCCGATCAGCACCGCCACCAGCGCGAACACGCGCGGGTCGGCGTCGTGCGCCAGGATCTCCTGGTCGGTCAGCCCGTCCAGGTCCGAGAACTTGCTCGGCAGGTACAGGAACGCGGCGCCCGCGACCAGGACGAGCGAGATGACCGCCGAGACGAAGAAGCCCCGGTTGATCGCGCTCATCCCGCTGCGGTCGCCCGCGCGGGGCGCGACCGTGTAGATGCCCACCACGGCGGTCAGCACCCCGATGGCGGGCACGATCAGCGGGAAGACCAGGCCCGCGTCGCCGAACGCCGCCTTGCCCAGGATCAGCGCGGCGACCAGGGTGACCGCGTACGACTCGAACAGGTCGGCGGCCATGCCCGCGCAGTCGCCCACGTTGTCCCCGACGTTGTCGGCGATCGTCGCGGCGTTGCGCGGGTCGTCCTCGGGGATGCCCTGTTCGACCTTGCCGACCAGGTCGGCGCCGACGTCGGCGGCCTTGGTGAAGATGCCGCCGCCGACCCGCATGAACATCGCGAGCAGCGCGGCGCCGAAGCCGAAGCCCTCCAGCACCTTGGGCGCGTTCTCCCGGTACAGGATGACCACGAGCGCGGCGCCGAACAGGCCCAGGCCGACGGTGAACATGCCGGCGACGCCGCCGGTGCGGAAGGCGATCCGCATCGCGGTGTCCCGGCCGCCGGTGCCGGCTCGGGCGGCGGCGGCCACGCGCACGTTGCTGCGCACCGCGAGCCACATGCCGACGTAGCCGGTGACCGCCGAGAAGACCGCGCCCACCAGGAAGAACAGCGAGCGGCCGATCCGCTGGTTCCAGTCGTCGGCCGGCAACAGCATGAGCAGGAAGAAGACACCCGCCGCGAACACGGCGAGGGTGCGGAACTGCCGGGTGAGGTAGGCCGCGGCGCCTTCCTGGATCGCGCCGGCGATCCGGCGCATGGAATCGGTGCCCTCGTCGGCGCCGAGCACTTGACGCACGAGTCCGGCGGCGACGCCCAGGGCACCGAGGGCGATCACCGCGACGATCACGACATAGGTGAGATTGCCGCCGGACACGGACACGTCCGAGGCGAGTTGGAGTTCGGAGGGGTGGATCCCGGACATTCGTCCTCCTTGGCTAGGAGCACTTTCAGATCGGGACTTCTCAATGCGAAAGGAGTGTATGCAAATGATCAAGATCAGACCATGGGAATCGCCATGATCGGATCAAATTACCGATGAAATCCGGGCGCGATTCCCAAAATCGGCGTATCGATCCGGAATCAGGTTTTACGACCCGGAAATCGGGATACACGGGAACGCCGAAAATCGCCCCCGGGTGTCCCGGAGGCGATGCGGTGGAGCGACGTGGCGTGGTGGAGCGGGGTGGGGCCGGACGGACCCCGGGTCAGACCACGGTCTCGGCGGACTTGGCGCCGGAGGGCCACGACATGCGGATCACGCCGCCCTCGGCGCCGGCCCGCACGTCGAGATCGTCGACGAGGCCGAGGATGACGGCCAGGCCCATCTCGTTCTCGATCAGGTCGAGGCCGGAGCCGTTCGCGGCCAGGTCGGGCACCAGCCCGGCCCCCTCCGCGAGGCCCGCCTCGGTCAACGCCGGCTGCGGTACGCCGTCGTTGACCTCGATACAGAAGCGGCCGTCGCCGTCGTCCAGGGTGACCGTGACCGGGCGGTCGTCGTCCGCCCGGCTCCGGTGCATTCCGACGGCTCGGGAACACGCCTCGCCGACGGCGAGGCGCACCTCGTCGAGCACCGTCTCAGCAACCCCCGCTCGCCGCGCCACGGCGGCGGCGACGAGCCGCGCCGTGCGGACGTGTTCGGGCAGCGCGCTGAAGCGCAGCTCGACGATGGCCATGGTTCGTTCCCCCAGCCGTGCGTGCACCCGCCCGGATCCGCGCGGGTGCGATGTGCGTCCGGTCAGGACGTACGGTCGGTCAGTCGGACGCCTCGATGGCCGTGGCCACCGACGGATGAATCGGGAAGACCTTGGTCAGGCCGGTGATGCGGAAGATCTTCAGGATGCGCTCCTGAGTGCACACCAGCTGCAGCGACCCTTCGTGGGCACGCACCCGCTTCAGGCCGCCCACCAGCACACCGAGCCCGGTCGAGTCCAGGAAGTCGACTGCTTCCATGTCGACGATCAGGTGGAACTGGCCTTCGTTGACGAGTTCCACCAGTTGCTCGCGCAGCTTGGGTGCGGTGTATACATCGATCTCGCCGCCCACCTCGACGATCGTACGACCGCCCTCGGTTCGGGTCGACAGGGACAAGTCCACGGATCCTCCAGCACCTTGCTCTTGAGCGGTCGCCCCCCATGGATCGGCAGCCGCCAAGGCATTCAACCACTTATGGGCACTAGGGGACGATGAATCCCGCGACATTGGATGTAACACTGGTGCCCGATGCAGCCCAGTACACGCCCCCCGGAAGGTCTTCTCGGCCGCCTTATGGCGGGTCGGGATCGACCCGAACGAGTGACGCACGTCCGGCGCATACCCGCTCGCGAAGGCGTCACCTCGGCCTGGCCCGACTGGGTTCGGCCGGAGGTGGGCGACGCGTTTCGCGGCGCGGGTATCGAACTGCCGTGGGAACATCAGGCCCGCGCCGCCTCTGTTGCGGCATCGGGCCGCTCGGTCGTGATCGCCACCGGCACCGCCTCGGGCAAGTCCCTCGCCTATCTGTTGCCGGTTCTCACGACCCTGGTCGAGGGCGCGGGCGCGCCCAGCGGGCGCGGTGCGACCGCACTCTACCTCTCTCCGACGAAGGCGCTGGCCTCGGATCAGGCGCGCGCCGTCGAGGAGTTGCGCGCGGCGAACCCCGCGCTCGGGTGTGTCCGCACCGCCACGTACGACGGAGACACCCCGGTGGAGATCCGCCAATGGGTGCGCGCGCACGCGTCGTACGTCCTGACGAATCCCGACATGGTGCACCGCGCGCTGTTGCCCGGGCACCGCTCGTGGGGGGCTTTCCTGCGCACGCTGCGCTACGTGGTGATCGACGAATGCCACACCTATCGCGGTGTTTTCGGCTCGCATGTGGCCCAATTGATCCGTCGTCTGCGTCGGGTGTGTCGCCGGTACGGATCGGACCCGGTGTTCATCCTGGCGTCGGCCACGGTGTCCGATCCGGCCGTCGCGGCCGAACGGTTGATCGGCGCGCCGGTGGTCGCGGTGACCGAGGACGGCTCGCCGCACGGCGAACTGGTGTTCGCCCTGTGGGAGCCGCCGCTGACCGGCCACGAGGGTGAACACGGCGCGCCCGTACGGCGTACCGCGACGGCCGAGACCGCCGATCTGCTCACCGACCTGGTGCTCGACGGGGTGCGCACGGTGGCGTTCGTGCGCTCGCGGCGCGGCGCGGAGGTGGTCCGGGTGATCGCCCGGGACCACCTGGCCCGGGTGGACGAGGGGTTGGCCGACCGGGTGGCCACCTATCGCGCGGGCTACCTGCCCCAGGAGCGGCGGGCGATCGAGCGGGCGCTGCACGACGGCAGCCTGCTGGGGGTGGCCGCGACCACCGCGCTCGAATTGGGCGTGGACATCTCCGGGCTGGACGCGGTGCTGATCGCGGGCTATCCCGGCACCCGGGCCTCCCTGTGGCAGCAGGCCGGACGCGCGGGACGGGCCGGCCAGGAGGCGCTGGCGGTGCTGGTGGCGCGGGACGATCCGCTGGACACGTTCCTGGTGCACCATCCCGAGGCGCTGTTCGATCGGCCGGTCGAGGCGACGGTGCTCGATCCGGACAACCCGTACGTGCTGGCCCCGCACCTGTGTGCCGCCGCGGCCGAGTTCGCGCTGACCGACGAGGACCTGGAGCTGTTCGGGCCGGTGGCCGCCGAGTTGTTGCCGGGTCTGGAACGGCGCGGGCTGCTGCGCAAGCGGTCGACGGGCTGGTACTGGACCAGCCGGGAGCGGGCCACCGACCTGACCGACATCCGCGGCGCGGGCGGGCCGGCGGTGCGGGTGGTGGAGCAGGACACGGGCCGCATCCTGGGCACGGTCGACGCGCCCGCCGCGCACTCGGCGGTGCACCCCGGGGCGGTGCACCTGCACCAGGGCGACACGTACCTGGTCCGCGAGCTCGACCTCGGCGAGGGTGTGGCGCTGGTGCGGCCGGCGAATCCGGACTGGACCACCAGTGCGCGCGAGGTCACCGAGATCCGGATCCTGGAGACGGTACGCAGCCGGGAGTGGGGCGCGGCCCGCCTGCACTTCGGTTCGGTCGAGGTCACCGGCCGGGTGGTCTCCTTCCAGCGCAAGCGGATCGTCACCGGCGAGGTGCTGGGCGAGCACAAGCTGGACCTGCCCGAACGCAGCCTGCGCACGCGCGCCGTGTGGTGGACGGTGACGCCCGAGCAGGTCGCCGATGCGGGCATCGACCCGACCGACCTGCCCGGCGCCGCACACGCCGCCGAGCACGCCTCGATCGGCCTGCTGCCGCTGTTCGCCACCTGCGACCGCTGGGACATCGGCGGGGTCTCCACGTCGCTGCACCCGGACACCCGCCTGCCGACCGTCTTCGTCTACGACGGCCACCCGGGCGGCGCCGGCTTCGCGGAACGCGCCTACGTCACCGCCGACACCTGGCTCACCGCGACGAGGGAGGCCATCGCCTCCTGCGAATGCGACCACGGCTGCCCCAGCTGCATCCAGTCCCCCAAATGCGGCAACGGCAACCAGCCGTTGAACAAGCCGGCCTCAATCGCCCTGCTGGACGCACTACTACGGGAGGCGGAGGGGACGAGCAACCCGAAGGGGTAGCAAAGCCCAGGCGGCAGGAGCACGCCGACCTGGCCAGGCGTGCGTGCGGGCGGAGCCAGGCAGGACGGGCCGCCCGGGCGGACACGCCGGCCGGGCTGCCCGCCCTGGTCGAGGGCGCGGGCGCGCCCAGCGGGCGCGGTGAAACCGCACCTCGGACGGGCCGATCAGCACCGGCCGAACGGGCGGGCCGATCAGGGTCGGGCAGGCGCCGGGCCGGCCAGACGGAGTGGGCGCGCCGGGCGGGACGGGCAGGTCCGGCGGGTGGGCCGGGCGGGCGGGGCGGACAGCGTCAGCCGAATGGGCAAGCCGGTCGGTCCGGACCGGGCGGGCGCCAGGCGGGGCGGGCAGAACGGGCCGGCCGGGCCAACCGGGCGGTCAGGGTGGAGGGCGTCAGCCGAACAGACGGGCCAACCGGGGTCGGGCCGGCCAGACGGGTGGGCGCGCGTCGGGTGGGACGAACAGGCCCGGTGGGTGGGCGGGGCAGACAGGGTCAGCCGAACAGGCGAGCCGATCAGGGTCGGGCGGGCGCCAGACGGGGTGGGCGCGCCGGGCCTGCCAGGCAGGACGGGCCGCCCGGGCGGACACGCCGGCCGGGCGGTCGGGTGCGCGCCGGGTCAGCCGAACAGGCGAGTCGATCAGGGTCGGGCGGGCGCCGGGCCGGTCAGACGGGTGGGCGCGCCGCGCGAGACGAGCAGGCCCGGTGCGTGGGCCGGGCGGCCGGCCGGCCGGGCAGGGATGGGCGAACGGGTAAGCCGGTCCGGGCCGCGTGGACGCCAGGTGGGGGCGGAGCGGGGCGGGCAGACGGGTGGGCGGGGCCGGGCAGGGGCAGGCAGGTGGGACGGGCCGGGCAGGTGGGGTCGGCTTGTGCCGTGTGGGGTGCGGCGGGGTGGGCCGGCCCCGTGGGGGGCGCTTGGGTTGGTGGGGGCTTCTCTGGGCGGGTGGGGTGGGTCAAGGGCTGCTTGGGGGGTCTGGTGGGGGTGTGGGGGTGGCTGGGCCGGCTCGGGCGGTGGCTTGGGCTGTGCCGATTCGGGTGGGGGCCGATACGCGGACCTCGGCGAAGCCGTTGGTGAGCCGGCAGCTCGTCAGGTCCGTGTGCTGGGCTCGGGCCACTCGGCGGGCCAGGGCGCAGGCCTCGTCGGGGCCGGACCCGGCGACGGATCGGGCCGCGGCAGCCAGCGCGGCCAGGTCGGCGGCGGCACCGGCGCGGTGTCGGGCCGCGACCGCTCCGGCGAAGGCGAAGACGAACGCCGCCGCGCACATCGGGATCAGCGCGAACGCAAGCACCCACAGGGTGGCCGAACCCTCCTGGCCCGACCGGCCTCCCCTCACGGCGGCGCCTCCGCCTCGACAGCCGCCACCGCCGTATGTTCCACGTGGAACGTGACCCCGGCCCAGGCCGCACCCGGCACACCGACCTCGGCGGTGACCCGGAAGCGCACCAGACCGTCCCCACCGGACACCCCCGTCCGCGCAGCGGCCGGCCCGACGGCCGCGGCCCGCGCCACCGCGACCTCGGTCGGCTCGCCCCGCGCCAGCGCCCGAGCCCCGGCCTGCGCCGCGTCCACACAGCGGATCTGCGCGGTGGCGGCCCCGATCCCGGCCGTCAGCACGGCGGTCAACACCACCAGGACCGGCAACACCACGGCGGTCTCCGCGGTCACGAATCCGTCCGCCCCGCGAAGCCCCCACCCCGCACGAGCCTCAGAACGAGACATCGAGTGCCTTGGTGATCACCCGGGCGAGCGCCGCGGCGACCCCCGGGCTGGTCACGATCTTGAACAACACCGCGCCGAACGCCACCGCGGCGACCGTACCGACCGCGTATTCCGCGGTCGTCATCCCGGTGTCGACACGCAGCCACGACCACACCCGACGTGCGCTCGGAATCGACATGCGCATGAGTCCCCCCTCATCGATACGGACCTACATGAAACCTGCATGAAACGTCTATAAAAATGTGCACTTCGGACACACCCGCCGACTCACCCCGCCCGCAGCAGCGACGTGCCCAGCCCGATCACGATCGGGACCACCCCGACCAGCAGAAAGGCGGGCAGGAAGCACAATCCGAGTGGAACGGTGGCGCGCACCCCCACCCGGCGCGCGGCCGCGGTCGCGGTCCGGCGCTGCTCGGCCCGTTGCTCGTCGGCCATCCCCGCCACCAGGACCGCCGCCGGCACACCACCGGTCGCAGCCCGGGCCAACACCCGCCCCAGCGGCGCGAGCACGGGATCGTCGGTCAGCCCCAACCAGCACCGCCCGGGGTCGCCGCCGAGCCGCAACGAGGCCACGATCGGCCGCAGTCGCCCCGCCAGCGGCCCGCCGACCGCGTGCGCAACCGCCTCGGCGGCGTCCGCCGGTGTGCTGCCCGCCACCAGGCACGCCGCGAACAGGTCGGCCGCGGGCGGCAGATCGGCCCGCAGCCGATCCCGCAGGGCCCGTCCCGACCGCGACTCCAGGCCGGTCAGTCGCCGTTCCAGGACGACCGCCACCACGAGCCCGGCCACACCCCCGGGCCAGCCGCCGAACACCACGAACACCGCCACCCCGCCGAGCCCCGCCGCGACCCGCCGACCGAGCGCCGGATCCCGCCCCCGCGCCGACGGCCGGCGGAACTCCGGACCCCGCCCGCGCACCGCGCCCGCCGCGCCACCCGCCGCCGCGACGACCGCCACCAACACCGCCACCGCGCTCATCCCGGCACCGGACCTGCTCGGGCCACCAGGCGATCGGTCCACTCCAGCCCGACCACCACGAGGGTCAGCCCCGCGCACAGGCACCCGATCCCGGCCGGCGTGCGCAACAACACCTCCACCGGCCGCGCCCCCAGGGCGCCGCCCAGGAACAGGCCGAACACCGGCAGCCCGGCCAGGACCTGCGCGGTCGAGCGGGCCCCGGCGAGTTCGGCGATCACCTCCTCGTGCGCGTCCTCCTCGGCCCGCAGACCCGCCGCGATGCGCTCCAGGGCCGGTGCGAACCCGGCGCCTCGCCCGGTCGCGATCCGCCAGCAGGCGGCGATCCGGCGCAGCCCGGCCGCCCCGGGCACGGCCGCCGCGCGATCCAGCGCATCCGGCACGTCGCCACCCACCCGGGCGGTCCCGATCGCCTCGCCCACCACCGCCAGGATCGGCCCGTCCACGGCATGCGCCGCGGCGGCCAACGCCTGCGCCGGCGTGCGCCCGGCCCGCGACTCCCCCGCCAGCGCCGCACACAGCCGCACCACGCCACAACGCACCGCCCCGGCATCGCGCTCGCGCCGGGCCCGATCCCGCCGCCGCCGCACCACCCAGGCCCCCGGCAAAGCCAGCAGCACAGGCACCACCGACCCCAACCCCAAAGCCGCCAAGCCCCCCGCAGCCATCACCGCCGCAACCACCCGATGGCGCCCCACCACCCCCACCCAAGCCACCCACCGCCCACCCGACCCGCCGCCCGCGACCCCCAACACCCCAGCCAACCGCCCGGGCCCCACCCGAGCCATCGACCACCACACCAACCCACCAACCCCAACCGCCCCCACCACCACCAAAATCACCCACCCCACCCCCACCGAATCGCCACAAAACCCCGGCGCTTGAGGACACCCACCGCAAGCCCCCGAAAACCACCACCCGAACCCGGCCCCCTCCAGCCCGCCCGGCGCTTGAGAACGCCCGCGGCAGACCCCGGGAACCACCACCCGAACCGGCGAACACAGCGCCCTCCAGCCCGTCCGGCGTTTGAGGACACCCGAGTCGGGCCGACCCTCCGCCCCCGAGGCCGCCGCCCACCGCGACCGTCGTCACCCGCGCCACCACCCGGCCAGCAGCGCGGCCAACCTGCCGTGGCCCGGTCCCGGGCGGCAGCCACCGGCGCGTTCGAAGCTCACCGCCGGGACCGGTCGCACCCAGCCCGCCGTGTCCCGTTCCAGGACATGGACCTCGGCCGCCCGCCGCAGCCCATCGCGCTCGCGCACCACATGCACGACCAGATCGAGCGCCGCCGCCAACTGGCTGTGCACCGCGTCCCGACCCAGCCCGGCCAACGCCCCCAACGCCTCCAACCGCGCAGGCACATCGGCCGCCGAGTTCGCGTGCACCGTGCCGCAGCCGCCCTCGTGCCCGGTGTTCAGGGCCGCGAGCAGCTCCACCACCTCGGCCCCCCGCACCTCGCCGACCACGAGCCGGTCCGGCCGCATCCGCAGGGCCTGGCGGACCAGATCGCGCAGGGTCACCTCGCCCGCGCCCTCGACGTTGGCCGGCCGCGACTCCAGCCGCACCACATGCGGGTGACGCGGCGTCAGTTCGGCCGAGTCCTCGGCGAGCAGCAGCCGTTCGGCCGGATGCGCACACCCAAGGAGCGCCCCGAGCAGCGTGGTCTTGCCCGAACCGGTGCCACCCGAGACCAGGAACGCGGCCCGCGCCGAGACCACCGCACACAGCAGTTCGGCCGCCGCCGGCGACAACGAACCGGCCCGCACCAGGTCGGCCACCCCGAGCGAGGTACGCCGAGGAACCCGCAACGACAGGCACGTCCCCCGCACCGCCACCGGCCGCAAAACCGCATGCAGCCGCACACCGTCGGCGAGCGTGGCGTCCACATACGGCGAGGCGTCGTCCAACCGCCGCCCGACCCCGCTCGCCAACCGCTGGGCCAACCGCCGCACCGCAGCGTCGTCGGCGAAGGTCACCGCCGTGCGCTGCGGGCCCGCGCCCCGATCGATCCACACCTCGTCGGGCGCGTTGACCAGCACATCGGTCACCTCGGGGTCGCGCAGCAGCACGTCCAACGGCCCGGCCCCGGCGATCTCCGACCGCAGCGCCCGAACCAGGTCCGGCAACGCCGCCTCGCCGAGCACCCGCCCCTCGGCCCGCAGCGCCGCGGCCACCGCCGCGGGCGTCGGCTCGTGCCCACCGGCGGCCAACCGCGCCCGCACCGCCTCGACCAACTCCGGATCCGGCGCCGGAGCGATCACCGGCCCGGCCGCCGCGACCGGCACCGCGACAGGTCGCGGCGGCGGTGCGGAGAAGACCCCGGTACCCCCGACCGGCGGCGCCGGCACCGGCCACGGCGGCGGCTGCGGCACCCGGCCCGACCGCACACCCCTCGGCGGCAGCGGCGGCGCGCCCGGCGGCGGAAACGGCGGCATCGGCGGCACCTCGCGCGCGCTCACGCCGCCTCCCGCGCCACGCCGGCCGGATTGCCCGCGAGGTAGTCCCGACAGAACCGGGCCAACGGCCCCCGCGAGCGCAGCCCCGGCGGATCACCCCGCTCGGTGGCCGCCGCCAACCCCGCCTCCGGCCGCAACTCCCCCGCGAGCGGCAACCCCAGGCCCCGCGCGACCGCCTCGGAGGTCAGCCCCGACGAACTCGGCTGCCGCACCACCGCCCGCAGATCGCGCACCATCGAGCCCACCCGGCCCGCCACCTGCGCCGACGCGGCCAGCGCCCGCACCTCGGCCGGCACCACCAAAAGCCCCGTGTCGCACAACCGCAGCGCCTCCGCCGCCCCCGGGTCGGTATGCCGGGGCACGTCGAGCACCGCCACGTCGTGTCGTCTGCGCACCGCCCGCACCACCGAGCGGACCGTCTCCGGCGGGATCGCGGGCGGCCTGTCCCGGTCCCAGGACAGCACGGTCAACCCGTGCAGGTGCGGCAGCGCATCGGAAAGCGCGCCCCCGTCGATCCGCCCGCGCGCGCTCGCCAGATCGGACCAGCGCAGCCCGCTCTCGTCCTCGCCGCCGAGCAGCACGTCGAGGCCGCCGCCCAGCGGGTCCACGTCCACCAGCGCGGTGGCCAGTCCGGTCCGCACCGCCGCCACCCCGAGCGCACAGGCCAGCGTGCTGGCCCCGCTGCCGCCGCACCCACCCAGCACCGCGATGGTGTGCGCGTCGGGCCCGGTGCCCTCGGCGACATCGCCCAAGCGATCGACGATCCAGTGCTCCGCGTCGGGCAGGAACACCACATGATCCGCGCCGACGTCCACCGCCCGCCGCCACACGTCGCCGTCGTCCAGGTCGTCGCCGATCAGCACCACGTCCTCGCGGCGCGGCAGCCCGCACCGGGCCAATCCCGGCGTCACGTCGTCGCCGACGATCACCAACGGCGCCCCCGGCCAGGCGGCCCGCGCCGCGCCCGCGTCCGGTTGCACCTCCGGCTCGATCCCGGCCACCGCGCACAGCCGCAGGAGTTCGTCGAGCAGGGCCGGATCGCCGGTCACCAGGAGCGGACGAGCCGGCCGAGGTGGGGAAAGCGCTGCCACGGAACCTCCAGGGGTCGGGGAGGTCCGGCCGCACCGGCCCTCCCGGGAACTGACCCCAACCGTCGCGGCGATCGCGCGCTCCGCCGAGCGGGTGGTTCCCACCTGTGGACAAGCCCGCGACTGTGGATTACGGATTCACTCGTGTGAGGGACACCCGAGCCGTTTCCGGCGCCACCCCCGACCCAGGCCCCGACCACAAGGCCCGCACCCCCACCCACCCCACGGCACGACCCAGGCCCCGGTCCCGGGCACCGGTCCCGGCCCCGGCCCCGGCCCCACTCCGAAAGCCCCACCCGATTCCCCACAACGAAGCGCAGCCAAGCAACCGCCGACAATCACGAGAGAACCGACCGGCATCGGGGATTACCACCCCGGCGACCACTCGAACACAACCCCGCGCCCACCCGCATCGGGACGCAAAAAAGCCCCCGGACAAGCGACGACCCCCGCCGGGGGGGAGAGCGGGGGTCGTCTCCGCGGCCGACTCGGGGGGGGAGGAGTCGGACCGGGTTAGCACGGTCGCGAACGATCCGTGACTTCCAGGATGTACCCGAGGGGGTTCTCTAGCAAACCCACGACGCGGAGTTTACGCCGAATGGCTGCCCTTATCCTCGTGAACTGTGGAAACCCAGGCGCCGAAGCGGACAGCAGCCTTCTTCGACCTCGACAAGACCATCATCGCCAGGTCCAGTGCGCTGGCGTTCAGTAGATCCTTCTACCACGGCGGACTCATCAATCGCCGCTCCGTCCTCAAGAGCGCCTACGCCCAGTTCGTCTTCCTCGTCGGCGGCGCGGATCACGACCAAATGGAGCGCATGCGCGAATACCTGTCCGCGCTGTGTCGCGGCTGGGACGTGCAGCAGGTGCGCGAGATCGTCGCGGAGACCCTGCACGACATGATCGACCCGATCATCTACGACGAGGCCGCGTCGCTGATCGAGGAACACCACGCGGCCGGCCGCGACGTGGTGATCGTCAGCTCCTCCGGGGCCGAAGTGGTCGAGCCGATCGGCGACATGCTCGGCGCGGACCGCGTGGTGGCCACCCGGATGGTGGTCGAGGACGGCCACTACTCCGGCGAGATCGACTTCTACGCGTACGGGCCCAACAAGGCCGCGGCGGTCAAGGAGTTGGCCCGCACCGAGGGCTACGACCTCACCTCCTGCTACGCGTACAGCGATTCGATCACCGACCTGCCGATGCTCCTGGAGGTCGGCCACCCGTACGCGGTCAACCCGGATCGCGGCCTGCGTCGCGAGGCGACCGCCCGCGGGTGGCCCGTACTGGTCTTCAGCCGCCCCGTGGCGCTGCGCCAGCGGGTGCCCGGCCTCTCGGTACCCTCGCGCCCCGTGCTCGCCGCGACCGCGATCGGCGCGGGCGCCACTGCCGCCGGCTTCGTCTGGTACCTCGCCAGGAAGCGCCGCTGACCGAAAGGTCAAGGCCGCGGCGGCACCCGACGATCATCGACAGCGGAGCAAATCCGACAAAGGCCGAAAGTAAAGATCTTGGGTCAGGGGTTCCCCTCCTCTCGGCAACCCACTAGAAAAGGGACCAACGGCCCGTACGGCCCCCGCTCACCCGGGTGGCCGAGACGGATCGAGCACGACCGCCGGGAACCCACGTGCGACCGACCCTCGTAGGGGCCGAACGCGTCGGACAACCTGCATGTTCTTCCCCCCGTGGATGCGCATGCCGGGGCCGATCGTCATAACGGGTACACGCCTGATACCTCGGCGGGAGTGACAAAGCGGCGGCGTCCTCACGGGCGCCGCCGTCTCGTACGTCCGAACCCGAAACACCCGCAACGAACCGCACCGAGCCGGGCCGCGCCCACCCGAGCCGCCCCGCCCCGAGCCGCCCCCGGCCGAAGCAACCCCGCCGGCCGTCAGATCCCGCGCATCACCGCTTCGCACACCGCGACGCTCTCGCGCGCACCCAACGTCATCGCCTCCGCGCAGTGCCGGATCCAGGTCGCCACACCCTCGGCCGTACCGCTCTCGTACGCCCGCAGCGCCTCGGCGTAGGCATCCACGCCCAGTTCCAGGTGGCCGACCTCCGGCACCGCCGCGCCCTTCGGGTCCAGGCCCCGGGTGATCAGCACGATCCGCTGCGCGGCGCGGGCGATCAGCCCGTTGCCCCAGCCGAACGGGGCCAGGCTCAGAATCTCCCCGTGGGTGACCGCGGCGACCACGATCGCGGGCGCGGCGGACGGCGCGAGCAGCAGTCGGGACAACCCGTCGAGGCGGGCCGCAACCTCGTCCGCCGGAAGTTGCCCGGCCGAGGACTCGTCGTCCCGGCGCGGCCGGCCCAGCGCCTCGGCGGGCACCGCATCGGCCGCGGCGACCACGTGCAGCCGGGCCAGCACCTGGAGCGGACTGTGCCCCCAAGTACCGAGGAGCGTGCCGATCTCGGCGGACAGCCGCAACGCACCCGCGACCACCGCACCGCCGTCGTCGAGCGAGGACGAGTAGTCGGTCCGGCGGCGAATCTCCTCCAGCGACCAGTCGACGCCCTCCAGGGCGGCACTGGCCCGCGCACCCCGGAGCGCGGATTCGGCGCTGATGTCCATGCTGCGGCGGCGCATCGTGCGGTGGCCGAGCAGCCGGTCCACCGCCGTGCGGGTGTCCTCGACGGACTCCGGCACGCCGGGCAGGAGCGCGAGGGCGGCGAGGGGATCGGTTGCGGTGCTCACCCGAGCGACCCTACGCCGGGCCGGGAATCACCCGCGACACGGGCCCGCACCGACCCCGGCCGCGCCCGCACGCGGTCGACGGCCCCCCGGCCGACACTTCGACTACTTTCCGACTTGACCTGATCACGGTCCGCGACGGATGATCCTATCGAAAACGATTGTCAAACTCATATATCAAGGGAGAGGCCGTGAAAATCGCCTTCGTCGGCAAGGGCGGCAGCGGCAAGACCACGCTCTCGTCGTTGTTCATCCGGCATCTGGTGGCCGCCGGCCGCCCGGTTGTCGCCGTGGACGCGGACATCAACCAGCACCTCGGCGCCGCGCTCGGCCTCGACGAGCAGGCCGCGGCGGCGATGCCCGCGATGGGCGCCCGACTGCCCACGATCAAGGACTGGTTGCGCGGCGACAACCCGCGGATCGGCTCGACCGAGCAGATGGTCAAGACCACCCCGCCGGGCCGGGGTTCGCGGCTGATCCGACTCACCGAGGACAACCCGATCCACGCGGCGTGCGCGCGCGAGGTGCCCGGCCTGCCCGGACTGCGGTTGATGGCGACGGGGCCGTTCGCCGAGTCCGACCTCGGCGTCGCGTGCTACCACTCGAAGGTCGGCGCGGTGGAGCTGTACCTCAACCACCTCGTCGACGGCGCGGGCGAATATCTCGTGGTCGACATGACCGCCGGTTCGGACTCGTTCGCCTCCGGGTTGTTCACCCGGTTCGACCTGACCTTCCTGGTCGCCGAGCCGACCCGCAAGGGTGTCGGCGTCTACCGGCAATACCGCGACTACGCCCGCGACTGGGGCGTAGCGCTCGCGGTGGTCGGCAACAAGGTCCAGGGCCCCGACGACGTCGAGTTCCTGCGCGAGCACGTCGGCGACGACCTGCTCACCTGGACCGTGCAGTCCGACTACGTACGGGCCCTGGAGAAGGGCCACTCCCCCGACTTCGACAGCCTGGAACCGGCCAACCGGGCCGCGCTGGACGAGTTGGTGCACGCCGCCGACGCCGGTTTCGAGCGCCGCGACTGGGCGCAATACACCGCGCAGATGGTCGAGTTCCACCTGCGCAACGCACGCGGCTGGGCCAACGCGAAGACCGGTGTCGACCTGGCCGAGCAGGTCGACCCGGCGTTCGTACTCGGCCCGCAGGCAATCTCCGCGCCGGTCTGAACCGCCCACCCGAAGCCCAGATCCCGACGACGCGGGGCGGCCCGCCCACCAACGACGGACCGCCCCGCATCCACTCCGTCCCGCTCAGTCCTCCGTCGGGGCCGACGGCAGCTGCGACGAGATCAGGTCCATCACCGACGAGTCGGTCAGCGTGGTGACGTCGCCGAGCGTACGGTTCTCCGCCACGTCGCGCAGCAGGCGGCGCATGATCTTGCCGGAGCGGGTCTTGGGCAGCTCCGCCACCGGCAGGATCCGCTTGGGCTTGGCGATCGGGCCGAGCACCTTGCCGACGTGCTCGCGCAGTTCGGCGACCAGTTCGGCCGACTCCGAGGCGCTGCCGCGCAGGATCACGAACGCCACGATCGCCTGGCCGGTGGTCGCGTCGGTCGCGCCGACCACCGCCGACTCGGCGACCTTGGGGTGCGACACCAGGGCCGACTCGACCTCGGTGGTGGAGATGTTGTGGCCCGACACGAGCATCACGTCGTCGACCCGGCCGAGCAGCCAGATGTCGCCGTCGTCGTCCTTCTTCGCACCGTCGCCGGCGAAGTACAGGTCCTCGAAGCGCGACCAGTAGGTGTCCTTGAACCGCTGGTCGTCGCCCCAGATGGTGCGCAGCATCGACGGCCACGGCTGGTCCAGGACCAGGTAGCCGCCACCACCGTTGCCGACCTCGGTCGCGGTGTCGTCGACGACCTTGGCCGAGATGCCCGGCAGCGCGCGCTGCGCGGAGCCCGGCTTGGTGGAGGTGACGCCCGGCAGCGGGCTGATCATGATCGCGCCGGTCTCGGTCTGCCACCAGGTGTCCACGATCGGGGTCTTCCCGGCGCCGATGTGCTCGCGGTACCAGATCCACGCCTCGGGATTGATCGGCTCGCCGACACTGCCCAGGATGCGCAGCGAGGACAGGTCGAACTTGGCGGGGATGTCGTCGCCCCACTTCATGCAGGTGCGGATCGCGGTGGGCGCGGTGTACAGGATGGTGACCCCGTACTTCGCCACGATCTCCCACCAGCGGCCTTGGTGCGGGGTGTCGGGCGTGCCCTCGTACATGACCTGGGTGGCGCCGTTGGAGAGCGGGCCGTAGGTGATGTAGGAGTGCCCGGTGACCCAGCCGATGTCGGCGGTGCACCAGTACACGTCGGTCTCGGGCTTGAGGTCGAAGACCGCATGGTGGGTGTAGCTCGCCTGGGTCAGGTAGCCGCCGGAGGTGTGCAGGATGCCCTTGGGCTTACCGGTGGTGCCCGACGTGTACAGAATGAAGAGCGGGTGCTCGGCGTCGAACGGCTGCGGCTCGTGCTCCTCCGGCTGCGCGTCGACCAGGTCGTGCCACCAGATGTCGCGGCCCTCGGTCCACGCGACGTCGCCGCCGGTGCGCCGCACGACCAGCACGTTGCGCACGTCCGGGCAGGACGTCAGCGCCTCGTCGATGGCGGGCTTGAGCGCCGACGGCTTGCCGCGCCGGTAGCCGCCGTCGGCGGTGATCACGATCCGCGCGTCGTTGTCGGTGACACGTGAGGAGACCGCGTCCGCGGAGAAGCCGCCGAAGACCACCGAGTGCGGGGCGCCGATGCGCGCGCACGCGAGCATCGAGATCACCGCCTCCGGGATCATCGGCAGGTAGATCGCCACCCGGTCGCCCGCCTCGACGCCCAGCGAGGTCAGCGCGTTGGCCGCCTTGGAGACCTCGCGCTTGAGGTCGGCGTAGGTGAGCGTGCGGGTGTCGCCCGGCTCGCCCTCGAAGTGGATCGCGACCCGGTCGCCGTGGCCCGCCTCGACGTGCCGGTCGACGCAGTTGTAGGCCACGTTCAGCTTGCCGTCGGCGAACCACTTCGCGAACGGGGGCGTCGACCAGTCCAGCGTCTCCTGCGGCTCGACCGCCCAGTCGAGCCGCCGGGCCTGCTCGGCCCAGAAGCCGAGCCGATCGGCCTCCGCCCGTTCGTACGCGTCGGCCTTGACGTTGGCGTCGGCCGCGAGCGCGGGCGGAGGTGCGAAGCGGCGCTCCTCGCGCAGCAGGTTCGACAGTGCCTCGCCGGCCTTGTCTCCCGTGTTCCGGTCTGCGTTGCTCACGCGTACTCCTCCGTGCGGCTGCGGTCTCTTCTCTGCCGTAGCTCATCAGGGACCGGCCCGAGCCGGCAAGAGGAGCACGGAGATTGGTTTAGACCACTCCGATGCACAGCACACATCGTGGCCGACCGCGCGAGGGTACGGGCCGGCTACCCGGGATTGAGCGCCGGAAAAGTGTGATCTTCGGCGCTCGCCGGGACGACCTGCGGGAGTGCCCCGGACTCCGCCCGTTCCGCATCCACGGGACCGAAGTCGCCGCGCACCGCGTCGTAGAGGTACATCTGTGCGGACGCAAGGTCGAAGTAGAGCCCGAACAACCGCAGTCGGCCCGCCGCCACCGCCTGCGCAACCACCGTGTGCTCGCGCAGGTTGTCCAGCTGCTGGACCACGTTGGTCAGGCACAACTGCTCCACCGGCGGCACGATATGACCGGTCACGGTCGGCGCGGGCTCGGCGGTGAAACGGGCCAGTGACGCGTCGCCGTGGCGCAGCCAGCGGTCCAGGTGCGGCGTGGCACCGGGCCTCGATCCGGCGTCGGGCACCGAGCCGACCTTGTCGAGCAGCGCCTTCATCGCCCCGCACCCGGAGTGCCCGCACACGGTGATGCTGCGCACCCCGAGCACCGATACCGCGTACTCGATCGCCGCGCCCACCGACGCGTCGCCCGTGCCCGGCTCGACCCGGGCGGTGTCACCGGGCGGCACCAGGTTGCCGACGTTGCGCACGGTGAACAGGTCGCCGGGACCGCTCGCGGTGATCAGGTTCGGCACGATCCGCGAGTCGGCGCAGGTGATGAACAGTTGCGCGGGCTTTTGCCCCTCCAGCGCGAGGCGTTCCAGGAACGGCTGGACCAGGGGCGCGGTGCGCCGACGGAACTCGCGGGCACCGGCCACCAGGGCCTGGGACGCGGTGCCGTCCTCGCGCGGACACGCGCGCTGCCAGTGCCACCACGGCGCGAACCAGCGCGGCGACGGAGTCAATCGGGACCGCCGGGGCCCCGGGGTGCCGCCCGCGGCCCGCTCGTAACAACCGTCGTGGATCTCCTCGATGTCCACCCGGCCCCCACGCGCGAGGTAGCCGGCGCGCCACGAGTGCACGGTCTCGAACGCGGCCTGGTCGAGGTAGTCCACCGTCATGTCCATCACCACGTGCTCCCCGGGCGGCAACTTGGCGAGCACGCGCGACAGTCGCGGCACCGACAGGAAGGTGAGCGAGCCGTGCACCTCCACGTGCAGCACCCCGTCGCCGGGGTGGACCCGCACGGTGCTGCGGCTGAGCCGGTACAGCGCGGTGCACACCGCGACCACCACGCCGAACAGCACACCCTGGAGCACCCCGGCCAGGATCACCCCCGCGATCGTCGCGGCGTAAGCCGGGAATTCGCGGTGACGGTGGACGTGCCGGATGTGCGCGAGGCTGACCATCTGGAGGCCGACCGCCATCACCAGGGCGGCCAGCACCGCGAGCGGGATGCGCTCTACGAGCGCGCCGAGCAGGGCCACGAACACCATCACCCACACCCCGTGCAGGATCGTCGCGGCCCGGGTGACCGCGCCGGCCCGCACGTTGGTCACCGAGCGGATCGCCACACCGGTGACGGGGTAGCCGCCGATCGCACCGGAGACCACGTTGCCCACACCCTGGCCGATCAGTTCGCGATCGAGTCGGGCGCGCGGCCCGTCGTGCAGCCGGTCGGCCGCCGCGGCCGAGAGCAGCGACTCCATCCCGGAGACCAGCGCCACGCTGACCACGCCGACCACGATCGCGCCCCACGCGCCCGACGGGGGCAGCACCGGGGTGGTGAACACGACCGAGGACAGGTCCACCCGCGCCACGTCCAAGTGCAGCACGCTCGCGCACGCGGTGGCCAGGGAGACCGCGACCAGCGGCGCCGGCACCCGGCGGAGCGCCGCCCCGCGACCGGGCAGTCGGCCGAGCAGCGGCCAACCGAGCAGCAGGGCCAGGGTGATCACCCCGACGGCGACCGCAGGGGTGTGCAGGTCGGCGATCTGATGGGGCAGTTCGCGCAGGTTCTCCCAGGCCGACCGTTGCGGCGCGCCGCCCAGGACCACGTGCAACTGGGCCAGCGCGATCACCACGCCGATGCCGGCCACGACGCCGTGTACGACGGCCGGCGACAGGGCGAGGGTGGCCCGGGCCACCCTGGCCACGCCGAGCAGGATCTGCAGCATGCCGGCGCCGACGGTGACCAGGCAGGTCACCCGCCAGCCGTAGTTCTGTACGAGACCGGCCACGATCACCGTCAGGCCCGCGGTGGGGCCGCTCACCTGGAGCGGCGCGCCGCCGAGCAGGCCGACCACGATGCCGCCGACCACGGCCGAGATGATGCCGGCGCCGAGCGGGGCGCCGGCCGCGAGCGCGATGCCGAGGGAGAGCGGCACGGCGACCAGGAAAACCACCAGCGAGGCGCCGAGATCGGCCCGCGCGGACGCGACCCTGGAAACCGGCGCGGGCGTGGTGACAGGGGCAACGGGCATGTCCGTGTCCTCCGGGGTCAGTCATGTCAGTCATGTCATGGCGGGCATGGCTGCCGCAGGGGTGGCGGCGCGCGGGTCGAAAGCAGAGTGTTTGGGCCGGATAGGCCAACTTAACTCTAAGTGTTTACCTCGTCACAGTAAGGCTATCCTTTTCAGAACGTAAAATGTGCACCCATATGGGTGAAACAGATGTTTCACACCGAGCACCTTCCACACTGTGTGTGATGGCCCGTAATCTCCCCGGAGTGGGGGTGGTGCCGTGCAGGTGCTCACGCTGTTCGCGACCGGGCTCGGCGCGGGGTTCGCCGCGGGCGGCGCGTCCTGTGCAGCGGTCCAGGGCGGCCTTCTGGTCGGCGCGGTCCGCCCGTGCGGGCCGATCGCGGCCACCGGGCCGACCGATCGCGCCGATCGCAAGGGACCCGCCGGACCCGCCGAATCCGTCGAGGCCGCCCGGGCCGCCGACTGCGCCGCCTCCCCCATGCGCCGCCCGCTGCCCCGCGCGCTGGCCGCCTTCCTGGGCGCGAAGCTCGTCGCCCACGCCGTCCTGGGCGCACTGCTCGGCCTGCTCGGCGGCGCGATCCAACCGGCGCCGAGCACCCGGGCGATCCTGATGCTCCTCGCCGCCGCGCTGATGGTGCTGTTCGGATTGGCCATGCTCGGCGTGCCCGGCGTGGGTCGGCTGTTGCCGCGCGGCGCGGCCCGCGGCGCCGGGCACGGCCCGCTGCTCCTGGGCGCGGCCACCGTGTTCGTCCCGTGCGGGGTGACGCTGGGCGCCGAACTGGTCGCCGTCACCTCGCAGAACGCGCTCGGCGGCGCCGCGGTGCTGACCGGTTTCGTACTCGGCACCATCCCGCTGTTCACCGTCCTGGGTCTGCTCGTCGGCGCGTCGGGGCGGGTGCTGCGCGGGCGACTGACCGCCGCCCTGGGCGTGTTGGTGCTCGTGGTGGCCGCGTGGACGGTCGGCTCCGGACTGCGTCTGGCCGGCTGGTGGAGCCCGGCGGCCCGCGGCGCGGTCGACCACGCGGCGGCGAGCACGGGGCCCGACGGTGTTCAGCGGGTCACCGTCCGGGTGGCGAACGAGGGTTACCACCCGGCCCGCGCGCTGGCCCGGGCCGGCGTACCCACCGTCCTGGTGTTGCGCACCGACCACACCACCGGCTGTACCCGGGGCTTCGTGCTGCCCGCGCGCGACCGGCAGCAGGTCCTGCCGGTGACCGGCGAGACCACGATCGACCTGGGCATACCGCGCCCCGGAACGGTCGACTGGACCTGTGCGATGGGCATGTACGGCGGGCGGATCGAGTTCCGCGCCGACCCGTGACCGGAGGGTGACGCCGGATCGCTTCCGGGGCCCGACGCCCCGTACGGTGATGTGTCCGCGCTCACGCGTTCCGGACGATCCGACGGATCCCGGCCCGGGTACGCGGGGAAGCGGACCGGGGACGCACGCAACCGGGTGACCCCGGCGTGCGTATGTATCGATAGGGAATACAGCCCGGTCCGGCATGTCCATGGGAAGAGGTGAACTGTGCGAACTGTCCGCGGCGCTGCGGTGCTCGTCGTTGTCGCAGTCCTGGCCGCTATCGGTTTCGTGGTTTTCGCAAAGGACGGGAAAGATTCCGGTAACTCCTCTGCAAAGAACCCTGGCAGCGGAAATCCGAGCGATCCGGGTAAGGAATCGGACAAACCGAGGGGTCCGGTCAAACCGATCGGTGACGGCTCGACCGCCGACACCGGTCCCCAGCCGAACCAGCCCAAGGTGGAGAAGCTCAAGCCGGGGGAGAAACCGCCGCAGTTCGTCGTGTTCTCGTGGGATGGCGCGGCCGAGGACGGCAACAAGCTGGTTTCGCAATTCCTGAAGGTGTCCGAGGCGAACAAGGCCCAGATGACGTACTTCCTGAGCGGTATCTACACGCTCCCGAAGACGAAGAAGGCCATGTACACCGGGCCGAAGCACACCGCGGGTCAGTCGGACATCAACTTCATGTCCGACGAAACCGTGCGCAACACGATCATCCAGATGCGCGAGGTCTGGCTCAAGGGCAACGAAGTCGGTACGCACTTCAACGGCCACTTCTGCAACAGCGCCACGAGCGGCAAGAGTTGGAGCCCGGCCGACTGGAAGAACGAAACCGAGCAGGCGGTGAAATTCGTCCAGAACTGGAAGACCAACACCGGCTACGCCGACCTTCCGCCGCTGCCGTTCGACTACGCACCGGGCAAGGAACTCATCGGTGGCCGCGCGCCGTGCCTGGAGGGCCAGCCGAACCTGATGCGGGCGGCCAAGGAGATGGGTTTCCGCTACGACGCGAGTTCGCCCGGCGGTCTTCAGGTGTGGCCCAAGCGCGGCAAGGAGACCGGAATCTGGGACTTCCCGCTGCAGTCGCTGCCGTGGCCGGGTGACGCGAACAAGTCGCAGCTCTCCATGGACTACAACATCATGTACGAACAGGAGCAGCGGCACGGTAAATACGACCCGTCCAAGAAGGACGCGTGGGAGAAAGAGGCCCACGAGTTCTACATGAACGGATTCCAGCGCGCCTATACCACCAACCGCGCTCCACTGTTCATCGGGAATCACTTCGAGGACTGGAGCGGGGGCATCTACATGAACGCCGTCCGGGACACGGTGACCTCGATCTGCACCAAGGCCGACGTGCGCTGCGTGACCTTCCGTCAGCTGACCGACTGGCTCGAGGGGCAGGACCCCGCGGTGATCACCAAGCTCCAGGGACTGGGCGTGGGCCAGACTCCCGCCGACTGGAACTCGATCGTCACCGCCGCGCAGGGCCCGAACAAGCCCGCCGCGAACCGGGCGCTCTCTGTCGAGGAGAACGCGCTGCCGACGCGTCGACAGGACTGACCGACCGGCGACCCACTGCTCCACGAGGGCCCCGTACCGAACGCAACCTCGGTGCGGGGCCCTCGTGTTGCCGCCTGCGGCGGGTCATGGTGCGCGCCGTGGCCCGGATCGGTTCGGCAGAATCGAAAATCTTGTCGATACACTGACGGGGACCGGGTTCGGGTCGGACCGCTCCCGCGTCACGGGTCTCCTCCGTCGGGAGACGTGCCGGGAAGTCTGGTCGGCGCTGTTTTGTCGTTTTCGCAGGGCGGTATACGCCCGCGAGCCGCAGCCGACCTGGAGGTCCCGTGGGTGCCGAGTCCGCACCACGCAACAAGTTCTTTCGGCGTCCGTCCACACTGGCCGAGCGGAATTTCATCGCCGACGCGCTGCGCACCGAAACGGTCGGCGGCGCGCTGTTGCTGCTCGCGGCGGTGGTCGCGGTGGTCTGGGCGAACACCGCGTGGAGCAACGCCTACCAGGACCTGCGCGACTTCCGGTTCGGCCCGTCGGCACTGCACCTCGACCTGTCGCTGAGCACCTGGGCCGCCGACGGACTGCTCGCCATCTTCTTCTTCGTGGCCGGCATCGAACTCAAGCGCGAGTTGGTGGTCGGCGACCTGCGCAATCCGGCCCAGGCGATCCTGCCGGTGGTCGCCGCCGGATGCGGGATGCTCACCCCCGCGCTGTTCTACTTCGCGGTCAACGCCGGCGGCGGCTCGCCGGACGGCTGGGCCATCCCCACCGCGACCGACATCGCCTTCGCGCTGGCCGTACTCGCCGTGATCGGCACCAGCCTGCCGTCCGCGCTGCGCTCGTTCCTGCTCACCCTGGCCGTGGTGGACGACCTGGGCGCGATCTTGATCATCGCGATCTTCTTCACCGATTCGGTGAACTTCCTCGCCCTGGCCGGAGCGTTCGCACTGCTCGTGGTCTTCTGGCTGCTCCAGCGCCGGCGGGTGCGCGGCTGGTGGTTCTACGTACCGCTCGCGCTGGTGATCTGGGCGCTGATGCACGAGAGCGGGGTGCACGCGACGGTCGCCGGCGTGGCGATGGGCCTGCTGATGCGGGTGGTTCCGGACCGGGACGAGCACACCTCGCCGGCCGAGCACGTCGAGCACCTGGTCCGGCCGGTCTCCGCCGGTCTGGCGGTGCCGATCTTCGCGCTGTTGTCCGCGGGTGTCGCGGTCTCGGGGCCGGTGCTCGGCGACGTGTTCACGCACCGGCCCACGCTCGGTGTCCTGATCGGCCTGATCGCGGGCAAGGTGGTCGGCATCTTCGTCGGCACCTGGCTGGTCGCCCGGTTCACCCGGGCCCAACTCAGCGACGACCTGGCCTGGCCCGACGTGTTCGGCATGTCCATGCTGGCCGGCATCGGCTTCACCGTGTCGCTGCTGATCAGCGAACTCGCCTTCACCGACGACCCGATGCTGACCGAACAGGCGAAGGCCGCGGTCCTGGTCGGCTCGGTGCTCTCCGCCGTGGCGGCCACGGTCGTACTGCGGATACGGAACAACACCTACGCCCGGCTGTGCGTCGAGGAGAACCGCGACGACGACGGCGACGGCATCCCCGACGTGTATCGAACGGACGCCGACGGGCTGCGCCGGGACAAGCTCGCGTAGTCCGGATTGTTTCGTTTCCCATCCGAAACACTCGTACGACGTGCCCCGGTGGATACGTATCACCGCAGCAGGGCATGATCGGGGTTCGGCTTATCCATACCGGTACGAGGAGTGACCATGGCAGGCACCGACAGGTCCCCGGCCCAGGACGTGCCCGTCGACGCACAACGATCCCTCGGCGAGCTGTTCTCGTCCGCCAGCAAGGACATGTCCACCCTGGTCCGCAGCGAGATCGCGCTCGCCAAGAGCGAGGTCAAGGTCAGCGTCGTCAACGTCGCGAAGGGCGGCGGCGCGTTCGGCGCGGCGGCCTTCGTCGGCGTGTTCGCGTTCGTCTTCCTGAGCTTCGCGGTCGTGTACGGAATCCACGCCCTGGGTCTGGGTGTGGCGTGGAGCTTCCTGATCGTCGGCGGCTTCTACCTGCTGCTCGCGGGCGGGCTCGGGTACTACGGGATCGTGTCGTTCAAGAAGGTGCGGCCGCCGGAGCGCACGATCACCACCACCCAGGACACGATCACCACGCTCAAGAACGTCGGCTGACCTCGCGGCGCGCCCGGGCCGGGGAAACCGGGCGCGGAAACAGGAGTGGGATCGCGAGTGTGCAACGCTGCTCGGCATGACGGTTCCCGAGAGCACCGTGGTCAACGTGGCCGGGCCCTGGACGCACCGCGACATCGCCGCCAACGGCGCGCGGTTCCACATCGCCGAGACGGGCGAGGGACCGGTCGTGCTGCTGCTGCACGGATTCCCGCAGTTCTGGTGGACCTGGCGGTACCAGATGCAGGCGTTGGCCCGGGCCGGCTATCGCGCGGTCGCGATGGACCTGCGCGGCTACGGCGGCAGCGACCGCACCCCGCGCGGCTACGACCCGATCACCCTGGCCCTGGACGTGACCGGGGTGATCCGCTCGCTCGGTGAGCCGGACGCGATCGTGGTCGGCCACGACCTGGGCGCCTATCTGGGGTGGACCGCCGCGGTGTTGCGGCCCAAGGTGGTCCGCCGACTGGTCGCGGTGTCGATGCCGCACCCCCGGCAACTGCGCGGCGCGCTGCTGACGGACCGTCATCAGATGGCGGCGAGTTCGCACATCTTCGGCTTCCAGCGGCCGTGGGTGCCCGAGCGGCAACTGATCCGCGACGACGCGGCGATGGTGGGCGACATGCTGCGCGCGTGGTCGGCGCCGGGCCGGCCGGTCGACGAATCGTTCACCCGCTATCGCCAGGCGATGCTGGTGCCGGGCACCGCGCACTGCGCGGCCGAGCACTATCGGTGGCTGATCCGCTCCATCCCGCGCCCGGACGGCATCCAGTACTCGACCCGGATGAAGGCTCCCGTCGAGGTGCCCACGCTGCATCTGCACGGCGCCCTCGACCCGGTGATCCTGCCGCGCACCGCGGCCGGTTCCGGGCGCTACGTGGAGGCGCCGTACCGCTGGCGACTGCTGGACGGCGTCGGGCACTTCCCGCACGAGGAGCAACCCGCGATGTTCACCGAGGAACTGCTGGGCTGGTTGAAGGATCCGGAACCCGAACGTTGAAGTTCCGACAGTGCTTTCGGGCCTTCGTTGTGTGATCTCGATGGGCATATCCGACACTTCCGTACAGATCACCCCGAGTGGGCTCGGGAATCGTTTCCGGCCCGATGGGCGGCGCGATTACGCCGTCGGTGGCCCGGGTAGGCGCCCCCGTATGAGCCGGACGTACAACGCTCCGAGCATGGCGGCGGGGGCCGGGGACACCCGGTCGGAGACGGCAGAGACCCTCATGGTTGAGATCCACACCACCGGTACCCAAGGGTTCGAGCACGAGCGAGGGGCGCCGGTCGGCGCGGTTGCCGACCGGGGGGATCATTTCCCGGGGCTGATGGGGATATTGCGCCGGCGAGCGCGCTGGTTGACGTTGCGCCTGCGCTTCCCCCGCTGACCCGGTACGGGCCGCCGCGCCCCGGCGGCCCGTCGGTTCGACGTCACATCGCGCAACTCTGGGTGTCCACGGGGCGGTCGGCGACCGCCCCGGCCTCGGCGTCCGCGCGGACCTCCTCGACGGTGAGCGCGTATCCGGTGGACTCGTCGTCGAGCGACTTGGCGAAGATCACCCCGGCGACCTTGCCGTTCGGCGAGATCAGCGGCCCGCCGGAGTTGCCCTGGCGGACCTTCGCGTAGAGCGAATAGACGTCGCGACTGACCGTGCCGCGCTTGTAGATGTCCGGACCGCCGGCCTGGATCCGAGCCCGCACGCGGGCGGCCTCGACGTGGAAGGCGCCGTTCTCCGGGAAGCCCGCCACGATCGCGTCCGCGCCGCTCTCCACCTTGGGCTCGAACAGCAGTGGGGTGGCCTTGAGTCCGGGCACCTTGAGCACCGCGATGTCGCGCTTCCAGTCGTAGAGCACGACCTCCGCCGGGTACTCCCGGCCCTCGCCGCCGATCTGCACGTTCGGCTTGCGCACCCCGCCGACCACGTGGGCGTTGGTCATCACGCGCTGCGGCGCGTAGACGAAGCCGGAGCCCTCGATCACCTTGCCGCAACTCTTCGCGGTGCCGACGATCTTGACGATCTTGTCCTGGCTCTCCCGGACCGCGGGCATCGACAACAACTTGGGGTCCGGCGGCGGCACCTGCGGAATGTCCTCGCGCACGAACGGACTGAACACCTGCGGGAAGCCGTTGCGGTCGAGCAGATTGCCGAACGAGGAGAACCACGTGTCCGCGCCCCGGGGCAACACCTTCTGCACGCCGCCGAGCACCTGGGACGAGCGCACCTCGCGCGAGACGGTGGGCATCGACGCGCCCGCGACGGAGGAGCCGATCAGCCACACCACGATCAACAGCGCGCACACGCTCACGATCGCGCCGCCCGCCGCGTCCACCAGGCGCGCCGGTCGCCAGGTGAGTCGGCGACGCAACCGGTTGCCGGCCGCGGTGGTCAACGCCTGGAGCGCGGTGGCCAGCACGAGCACGACGCAGATCGCCGCGATCGAGGGCCCGAGCCCCGGCTCGAACCGGTTCAGCAGCGAGGGCACCAGCCACATGCCGAACACGCCGCCGCCGATGAAGCCCAGGAACGAGAGCACGCCGACGATGAAGCCCTGCCGGTATCCGGAGATGGCGAAGGCCACCGCGGCGGCGAGCAGCAACAGGTCCAGGACATTCACGCGCTCACGTTCTCACGTGCGAGCCCGCGCTGTCCGCAGCCGTGCCGGTTCGTCGAACACCGGTGACACAGCCGTACACAGCCCCTGTCGACACACCGCCGGCGCGCTCTCGCGCCCGGGCCGGCGGGGCGTCGCATCGGTGCCGCCGAGGCCGCGCCGGAATCCGTCGGACAGGGCCTGGGCGCCGATCAGTCCCGGGCCTCGGGTTCGGAGGCGGTCTCCTCGTAGGGGTCGAAGCCGCGCCGGGCCAGTCGGTCCTCGGCGTCGGACAGCGTGATCTCGCGCCGGGGATCCCACGGCCGCTCCCACCCGGTGTGGTGCAGCACCCGGTCGATCAGCCCCGCGGTGAAGCCCCAGACCACCAGGTCCTGCACCTCGAACGCCGGTCCCAGGTGGCCGCCGGGATGCCGCAGCCGGACCCGATTGGCCGGGTCGGCGAGTTCGGCGATGGACACCCGCAACACCCGCGCGACCTCCTCCGGCGCGCCCGGGGCCACCTCGCTCTCTTGATGCCACCAGGCGAGCACGGGCGTGACCACGAAGTTGCTCACCGGGATGTACAGGTCGGGCAGTCGGCCGAAGACCCGCACCCCGGCGGGGTCGAGCCCCACCTCCTCCTGCGCCTCCCGCAGCGCGGTGCCCTCGGGCCCGTCGTCGCCCGGATCCACCGAGCCGCCGGGGAAGGCGGCCTGGCCCGCGTGCGAGCGCAGCGTCGCGGCACGCTGGAGCAACAGCAGGTCGGGTCCCTCGGGGCCCTCGCCGAACAGGATCAGTACGGCGGAGCGCCGGCCGCCCTCGGCGGGCGGCAGGAAGCGGCTGAGCTGTTCGGGGCTGACCGACCGGGCGGCGCGCGCCACCGGGCGCAGCCACTCCGGCAGGTCGGCCTCGGCCCACGTCTGGATCCCGGTCCCGGTCTGCGTCACCCGGCGTCCCCCTCGTCTTTCGGTGCTTTCGGTGCGTCCTGCGTCGGCTCGGCCTGCTCGGTCGGCTGGGCAAGTACCGGTTTGGCCGGCGGCTTGAGCCGTTGGCCGGGTTGTCCGGCCATCTCGTACTTGAGCAGGGCCCGGGCCTTGATCGGGTCCGTCTCGCCCTCGCCGTAGGCCGGACACAACGGCGCGATCGGGCACGCCCCGCAGGCGGGCCGGCGGGCGTGGCACACCCGGCGGCCGTGGAAGATCACCCGGTGCGAGAGCAGGGTCAGGTCGCGGCGCGGGAAGAGCGCGCCGACCTCCTTCTCGATCCGGACCGGATCGTCGTCGGTGGTCCACCCGAAGCGGCGGGCCAGTCGCCCGAAGTGGGTGTCGACGGTGATCCCGGGGACGTCGAAGACCTCGCCGAGCACCACGTTGGCGGTCTTGCGGCCGACCCCCGGCAGGGTGACGAGGTCGGCGAGCCGCCCCGGCACCTCGCCGGCGTAGCGGTCCAGGAGCGCCTGGGCCAGGCCCTGCACCGAGCGGGTCTTGGCCCGGAAGAACCCGGTCGGCTGAATGATCGACTCCAGCTCCGCCGGTTCCGCCGCGGCAATCGCGGCGGCGTCGGGGAAGCGGGCGAACAGCGCCGGGGTGACCGTGTTGACCCGGCGGTCGGTGGTCTGCGCGGACAACACCACGGCGACCAGCAACTGGAACGCGTCGCCGTAGTCGAGTTCGCAGTGCGCGCCCGGGTATATCTCGCCCAGTTCGCGGTTGATCCGGCGCGCACGGCGCACCAGCGCCAGGCGGGACTCGCCCTTCCCGGCTTTTGTGGCTTTCACGACCTTCGCGGTGCTCCGCGACCCGCGCGGCGCGGGCTCCGTCACGTTGCTCGACACCCGGCCAGAGTACGCAGATGCGCGGGCACTACGGTCGAGCAGTCCGCACACGCTCGATCACAGGAGCGACATGTCCGGTTACTGTGGATCCGCCCGTTCGTGATCCAGGCCACCCCGCGTGATGATTGCGGGTACCGGTGCGTCAGACTGTGACCGATCGCACTGTTTGACCGTCCGGCTTCATTGGTGTCGACCAGGCCGGCCTAGGAGGAACCTCGTGGACGACGTTTTGCAGCGGGCTCCGCTGTTCGCGGCGCTCGAAGATGAGGACGCCGCCGAGCTGCGGGCCTCCATGACGGAGGTCGGGCTCGAGCGCGGGGACTCGCTCTTCCACGAAGGTGACCCGGGCGACCGGCTTTACGTGGTGATCGAGGGCAAGATCAAGCTGCACCGCAGCTCCAACGACGGCCGGGAGAACATGCTCGCGGTGCTCGGCCCGGGCGAGATGTTCGGCGAGTTGTCGCTGTTCGACCCCGGACCGCGTACGGCGACCGCGACCGCGCTGACCGACGTGCGGCTGCTCGGCCTGGGCCACTCCGACCTGCAGCCGTGGCTGACCGGTCGGCCCAAGGTCGCCGCGGCACTGCTGCGGGCGATAGCCCGTCGGCTCCGGCGGACCAACGAAAGCCTGGGCGACCTGGTCTTCTCCGACGTGCCCGGCCGGGTGGCCAAGGCGCTGCTCGACCTGTCCCGCCGGTTCGGCGTGCCGGCCGACGAGGGCATCCACGTGGCGCACGACCTCACCCAGGAGGAGCTGGCCCAGCTGGTCGGCGCCTCGCGGGAGACGGTCAACAAGGCGCTGGCCGACTTCGCGAGCCGGGGTTGGCTGCGGCTGGAGGCGCGTGCGGTGGTCCTGATGGACGTCGAGCGGTTGTCGCGCCGCTCGCGCTAGCACTTCGTACACATCGACCCGTGGGGCCGCCCGCGGCGGGCCCCCCGGCGGGGTGGGGGGGGGGGGGGCGCAGGGGGGGGCGGCGGCCGCCACCGAAAACACGAGGGCGCGGGCCCAC
>NZ_JBSHGZ010000005.1:0-85763 GCF_053618075.1 Embleya sp. NPDC055664 | reverse complement strand
GGGTTGGGCGGGGGCTGGGGGGGGGGGCGGGGGCCTTTTGGCCCGCCGGGGGGTTGCCGCCCCGCTCGGCCTACCTATTCCAACACACCGCCCGGGGGCCCCGCGGGGGGGGGCCCCACGGTCGTGTTCGGGCGGCGGTGCGCTCAGGCGTCGGCGCGCTCGGCCAGATACTCCAGCTGGGCGCGGACCGACAGCTCTGCGGCCCACCACACGTCCCGGTCCACGTCGGCGTAGACCCGCCGGACGACCTCCTCGGCGGTGGTGTCGCCCGCGGCGACCGCGGCCTCCACCTGGGCCAGCCGGGCCGCACGGTGTGCCAAGTAGAAGTCGAGCACGCCGGCCGCGTCGTCCAGGATCGGGCCGTGCGCGGGCAGCACGGCGGTGATCTCGCCGGATCCGGCCAGCGCGCGCAGCCGGCGCAGCGAGTCCAGGTAGTCGCCCAGGCGGCCGTCGGGATGCGCGACCACCGTGGTGCCGCGGCCGAGCACGGTGTCGCCGGTGATCACGAACCGGTCCGCGGCCACCACGAAGCACACCGAGTCACCCGAATGGCCGGGTGTGGCCAGCACGCGCAGATCGAGTCCGCCGTCGTCGATCACCTGCCCGTCGGTCAGGCCCTCGCCGCCGTAGCGCCACTGCGGGTCGACCGCGTGCACCACCGCGTTGGTGAGCGCCTTCAGGCCCGCCACGCCCGCCGAGTGGTCGGGGTGGCCGTGGGTGAGCAGGATCCGGCCCACCCGGCGGCCCTCGGCCTCGACCGCGGCGACGATCGCGCGCAGATGGCCCTCGTCGTCGGGGCCCGGATCGATCACCACGGCGGTGTCCGCGCCGGGCTCGGCCACGATCCAGGTGTTGGTGCCGTCGAGCGACATCACGCTCGGGTTGGGCGCGAGCAGACAGGTCACCCGCGCGCTCGCGGGTCCGCCGATGCTCGCGCGAGGGTTGCCGGGCAGGGGCTGTGCGTTCATGGTCGCCATCCTGTACCTCGGGTGCCCGGGACCGAACGGTGGATCGTTGCGTATCGGCCCCCGGGGCGCCGACGCGGGGTCAGCGCAAACCGAACGGGTCCGCGATGCCGGGCCATTCGAGCACGAGGCGGTCTCCGTCGAAGCGGCCCTGCGCCATGATCGGGCTGATCTCGCGGTCCGCGGCGGCGGCCAGCGCGGCGGCGGGGTCGGCGAGTTCGGCCAGGTGGCGCAGCATGTCGATGGTGGGGGGCAACATCGCCATCTCCTGCGCGCGGTGTTGGGCCAGCGCGTCGGCGGGGCGGGCCCAGGTGACCCGGTCCGCCTCGCCCGAGACGTCGCGGGTGCGTTGGCCGGCGGGCAGCGCGGCGACGAAGAACCACGTGTCGTAGCGCCGGTCCTCGAATTCCGGGGTGATCCAGCGCGCCCACGCGCCGAGCAGGTCGGAGCGCAGCACCAGGTCGCGGCCGGCCAGGAACTCGGTGAAGGTGCGCTCGCGGGCCACCAGCGCGGCGCGGTCGGCCTCCCAGTCGGCACCGGTGGTGTCCGAGACGACGGTGGTCGGGTCGGGCCCGGCGAGCAGCACGCCGGATTCCTCGAAGGTCTCCCGCACTGCCGCGCACACGATCGCGCGGGCCTCGGCGACCGTGGTGCCCAGCCGTTCGGCCCACTCGGCGGGTTCGGGTCCGGCCCAGGCGGGCGAGTGGTCCGCGTCGCGGGGGTCGACCCCGCCGCCGGGGAAGGCGTACATCCCGGCCGCGAACTTCATCGTGGTGTGCCGGCGCAGCAGGTACGCCTCGGCCCCTCGGGGACGGTCGCGCAGCAGCACCACGGTCGCCGCGCGCCGCGGGGGCACCGGTTCGGCCTCGCCGGCGATGATCGCGCGGGCCCGTTCGGTCCAGGACGCGGGCATGCCCGGCTGGGCGTTCCCGGCTTGCGTACTCCCCGTTTCGGCCATGCGCCGGATCGTACGCCTGACCGAGTCAAGTTCCATCCCTGACCCCCCGAAACCGAGCGGACCCGCCCCTTTCGGGTGCGGGTCCGCTCCGCGCGTACCCGAACGGACGCGCGCCGTTCGGGTCAGACCACCTCGACGAGGATCTCCACCTCGACCGGGGCGTCGAGCGGCAGCACCGCCACGCCGACCGCGCTGCGCGCATGCCGGCCGGCCTCGCCGAAGACCTCGCCGAGCAGTTCGCTGGCGCCGTTGATCACGCCGGGCTGCCCGGTGAAGTCGGGGGCGCTGGCCACGAAGCCGACCACCTTGACCACCCGGCGCACCAGCGCGAGGTCGCCGAGTTCGGCCTTGACCGCCGCGAGCGCGTTGAGCGCGCACTGCCGCGCGAGGTCCTTCGCCTCCTCGGCGGTGACCTCGGCGCCGACCTTGCCGGTCGCGGGCAGCTTGCCCTCGATCATCGGCAGCTGGCCGGAGGTGTGGATGTAATTGCCGGTGCGGACCGCGGGCACGTAGGCCGCGACCGGAGGCACCACGCCGGGCAGCGTCAGGCCCAGGTCGGTGATGCGCTGTTCGGGGTGTACCTCGCTCACGCCGCCACCTGCTTCGCCCGCTTCATGTAGGCCACCAGGCTCTCCGGGTTCGGACCCGGCACCACCTGGACGAGTTCCCAGCCGTCGTCGCCCCAGTTGTCCAGAATCTGCTTGGTCGCGTGCACCAGCAGGGGGACGGTCACGTATTCCCACTTCGTCATGGGTCCAGACTTTAGACCGACACGTCCGGCGGTTCGACGGGGCGCCACGCCACCGGCGAGGACAACACCATCGTGCTGGAGGGTTTGCCGTGCTCGGCGAGCCGGTCGATGAGCACCTGGAAGTCGACCATGGTGGCGACCGCGACCATCAGCAGGCAACACGCGTCGCCGGTGACCCGGTGCACCTGGAGCACCTCGGGCCATTCGCGCACCGTGTCCGCGTCGCGGCGCAGCAGACAGCCCGGGCCGTAGCAGTTCATCCGGACCAGGGCGACCACGCCGCGGCCGGCCGCGGCCGGGTCCACGTGCGCGTGGTAGCCGGTGATCACGCCGCTGTGTTCGAGCCGGCGCACCCGGGTGGCCACCGCCGGCGCGGAGAGGTTGATCCGCCGGGACAGTTCGTTGAGCGAGGTCCGGGCGTCGCGTTGCAGTTCGGCGAGCAGTCTGCGGTCGATCGCGTCCATGTTCGCCCTCCGTTCACGATCGTGAGGGTATGTCGTCCGACACGTTGCGAGCGTAAACCGAATCGGCCGTTCCGAGGTTCGACGCCCATTCCCAACCGAGCCGTCGCACGATTGCATGTGGGCACTCCCCGACCGGCCCCCGGCGGGCCCGGCGCGAGAGGTGGACGTATGGCGGTCGGCGCACCTACGCCCCGAAGCGAATCGGCGCACGGCGTCCACCCGCCGGATGCGTGTGAGCCCGGCGCGGTCCCCTACGCGGACTATGTGCGGCTCGACACCCTGCTGTCCCTCCAGCGCACCCGCACCGACGTGCCCGCCGAGATGTCGTTCCTGATCGCGTCCCAGGTGATGGAGTTGTTGTTCGCGCTGCTCCGACACGAGTGGACGATCGCGGGCGAGCGGCTCGACGCCGACGACGTGGCGGGCGCGACCGACACGCTGCGGCGCAGCGTGCGCGAGTTGGACGTGCTGGTGTCCACGTGGGACCTGCTCGCCACGCTCACCCCCGGCGAGTTCGGCGCGTTCCGCGAGGAGCTGGGCGAGGCATCCGGCTTCCAGTCGTACCTGTACCGGCACCTGGAGTTCCTGCTCGGGATCAAGCGCGCGGGAGTGCTGCGGGGCTACGTGGGCGCCCCGGACGTGCACGCGGAGCTGGATCGGGCGTTGCGGGCGCCGAGCCTGTACGACCACGCACTCGACCTGCTCGCCCGGCGGGGCCTGTGCAAGGCCGCGAGCGGGCGGCCCGACCCGAGCCGGCCCTACGAGCCGACGGAGGACGTCGAACGCGCGTGGGCGGGCGCCTACACCGACGGGGTGCGCGATCTGGTCGCTCTCGGCGAGGTGTTGACCGACATCTCCGAGCGCTGGACCCGCTGGCGCGAGCGACACCTGGCCGCCACACTGCGAGCGCTGGGGAACCGACCGGGAACGGGCGGTTCGGCCGGTGCTTCTTGGTTGGAACAGACCGTTCGCGTGCGCGTTTTTCCCGAGTTGTGGACCATGCGCACCTTGGTCGAACCATCGAAGTCCTGATTCATCGAAAGACTGGTGGAGCATGTCGGATTCCTCGTTGAACACGGTCGCCGACGATTCGTCGGACCAACGCTCGACCGCCGGCCTCGCGGCCGGGCGGAGCACCACCGCGGCCGCGCTCGACGCCGCCGATCCGCTGGCGCACGTGCGCGAGCGGTTCCTGCTGCCGGAGGGTGTGATCTACCTCGACGGCAACTCGCTCGGCGCGCTGCCCGCCGGCGTGCCCGAGGCGCTGCGGGACGCGGTGCACCGGCAGTGGGGCACGGACTTGATCCGTTCCTGGAACGCCAACGACTGGTGGGGCGCGCCCGCGCGGATCGGCGACCGGATCGGCGCGCTGATCGGCGCCGCGCCCGGCCGGGTGGTCTGCGGCGACTCGACGTCGGTACAGATCTTCAACGCGATCGCGGGAGCGCTGCGGCTGCGCCCGGGGCGCACCGTGGTGCTGGCCGACCCGGACAGTTTCCCGACCGACCTCTACCTGGCCGACTCGATCGCCGGCCTGCTCGGTGCCGAGGTGCGCCGAGTGCCGGTCGGCGAGGCGGCCGAGGTGTTGCGCGCGGACGGCGACACGATCGCGGTGATCGCGTACAACCACGTCGACTACCGCAGCGGCGAGCTGCGCGACCTGCCCGGCCTGACCGCCGCCGCGCACACCGCCGGCGCGTTGGCCCTGTGGGACCTGTGCCACTCCGCGGGCGCGTTCCCCATCGACCTGGACGCACACGAGGTGGACCTCGCGGTGGGCTGCGGCTACAAGTACCTGTCCGGCGGGCCCGGCGCGCCGGCGTTCGTCTACGTCGCCGAGCGGCACATCGCCGCGTTCGAGCCGGCGCTGACCGGCTGGCACGGGCACGCGAACCCGTTCGGCATGGAGGCCGGCTACGCCCCGGCGCCCGGCATCGAACGGGCCCGGATCGGCACGCCCCCGCTGCTGTCCATGCTCGCCCTGGAGGCCGCCCTCGACGCCTACGACGGGGTGTCCATGGCCGAGGTGCGGGCCAAGGGCCTGGCACTGACCGACCTGTTCATCGCGTGTGTGCACGACCTGGGCCTGGAGACGCTGACCCCGACCGAGCACGCGCGGCGCGGCAGCCAGGTCGCGGTGCGCCACTCCGAGGCGCACGCGGTGATGGCGGCGCTGATCGACCGGGGGGTGATCGGCGACGTGCGACCGCCGGACGTGCTGCGCTTCGGCTTCAACCCGCTCTACATCGGACACGCCGACGTGGTCGAGGCCGCGCGGGTGCTCGGGGACATCCTGGAGACGGGGGCGTACAAGGAAGCGCGCTACGCCGTTCGGTCGACGGTGACGTGACGCGAGTCACCCCGGGGGGATCACCTCCGACCGGGCGGGGGGCGGGTGGTTAGGCTCGACTCGTGAGTTTGGGTGCGAGGTCACACGGGTCCGGTGGTTGCACGCGTGCGGCCGAATGGCGCAAGCCTTCGAGGGCAGGGATCCGGGCATGCCGCCGCCCCGAGCCGAGCGCGCCGCCCCGTTCCGCCGGGCGGCTGCCGTGACCACGTGGCCGGCGGGCGCACGCACGACCGACGGCGACGCCGATTGGGAGGGCGTGCGCCTGCACGTGGTCAGCGGCAAGGGCGGCACCGGCAAGACCACCGTGGCCGCAGCCCTCGCCCTGGCGCTGGCCACCGGCGGGCGGCGCACGCTGCTGGTCGAGGTCGAGGGTCGGCAGGGCATCGCGCAGCTCTTCGACTGTCCGCATCTGCCCTACGAGGACCGCAGGATCGCGGTCGCCCCGGGTGGTGGCGAGGTGTACGCGCTCGCGATCGACCCGGAGGAGGCGTTGCTCGAATACCTCGACATGTTCTACCACCTGGGCCGGGCCGGTAAGGGCCTGAAGAAGCTGGGCGCGATCGACTTCGCCACCACCATCGCGCCGGGTCTGCGCGACGTGCTGCTGACCGGGAAGGCGTGCGAGTCGGCCCGGCGGCGGGTGCAGGGGGCGTTCGCCTACGACGCGGTGGTGATGGACGCGCCGCCGACCGGGCGCATCGCGCGGTTCCTCAACGTCAACACCGAGGTGGCCGGGCTGGCCCGGTTCGGCCCGATCCACACCCAGGCCGAGGCGGTGATGGGGGTGATCCGCTCGGCGCAGACCGCGGTGCACCTGGTCACCCTGCTCGAGGAGATGCCGGTCCAGGAGACCGTGGACGGTGTCGCCGAACTGCGCGCGTCGGGCCTGCCCACCGGCGGTGTGGTGATCAACATGGCCCGCCCGCCGCTCCAGGCCGAGGACGAGAGCGACACCGGCCGGCGGCTGACGCCCGAGCTGCTCGAGGCCGGGCTGCTCGCGGGCGGGATCAAGCCCACCCGGCCGCTGGTCGCCTCGCTGCTCGGCGAGGCCGACGAGCACGCGAGTCGGATCGAGTTGGAGAGCACCGGCCGGGCCCTGGTCCGCGGCCTGGATCTGCCGGTCTACGAACTGCCGCTGCTGGCCGACGGGATGGATCTGGGCGGTTTGTACCGCCTTGCCGAAGCGCTGCGCGAGCAGGGGATGGCATGAACAGGCTGGAGATCGACGCGCTGCTCGACGACCCGGGCACCCGCATCCTGGTGTGTTGCGGCTCCGGCGGCGTGGGCAAGACCACCACGGCCGCGGCGCTCGGGCTGCGCGCGGCCGAGCGTGGTCGCGACGTGGTGGTGCTGACCATCGACCCGGCACGCCGACTGGCCCAGTCGATGGGGCTGACCGAGTTGGACAACACGCCCCGCCGGGTCCTCGACGTCGACGAGACCAAGGGCGGCAGCCTGCACGCGATGATGCTCGACATGAAGCGCACGTTCGACGAGATCGTCGAACAACACGCCGACCCCGAGCGCGCGCAGCAGATCCTCGACAACCCCTTCTACCAGTCGTTGTCCTCCAGCTTCGCCGGCACGCAGGAATACATGGCGATGGAGAAGCTGGGCCAGTTGCACGCGACCGGCGAGTGGGACCTGATCGTGGTGGACACCCCGCCGAGTCGCTCCGCCCTCGACTTCCTGGACGCCCCCCAGCGTCTCGGCTCGTTCCTGGACGGCCGGCTGATCCGGATACTGTCCGCCCCCGCCAAGGTCGGCGGACGCGGCGCGCTCAAGTTCCTGTCGGCGGGCATGGGCATGATGACCGGCGCGCTGAGCAAGGTGGTCGGCACCCACCTGCTGACCGACATCCAGACCTTCGTGGCCGCGCTCGACACCACCTTCGGCGGCTTCCGCAAGCGGGCCGACGCGACCTACAAGCTGCTCCAGGCCCGGGGCACCTCGTTCCTGGTGGTCGCCGCGCCGGAGAAGGACGCGCTGCGCGAGGCCGCGTACTTCGTCGACCGGCTCGGCACCGAGCGCATGCCGCTGGCCGGCCTGGTACTCAACCGGGTGCACGCCACGAGCGCGGGGCGGCTGTCCGCGGAGCGGAGCCTGGCGGCGGCCGAGTCGCTGACCGAGCGGGCCGACGACCTCGACGACCCCGGTGCCGGGGAATCGGCCGGCGACGCGCCGCAGCCCGCCGATCTGCGGCTGGTCGCGGGGCTGCTCACGCTGCACGCCGAGCGGCTGCGGGTGATCGACCGCGAGGAGCGCATGCGGACCCGCTTCACGTCGATCCACCCCGAGGTACGGGTGACCGAGGTCCCGGCACTGCCCGGAGACGTGCACGACCTGGCGGGTCTGCGTGTCATCGGCGAGAGCCTGGGCTCCGGCTGACCTCGCGGCCGGGCCGACCCGTGGGCCCGGATGATCCGGACCGCGGTGACCCACCGCCCGACGTCTCGTCACCACCCCGCCGGGACCCGGGCCTGACTCCCGGCCCCGGCGGGCGGTGACGTGCGCGCGCGATGGCGTTGCGGATGCGGCGGTGTTCGAAGGTGTCGACCTCGGGTCGTCCACACGTGTTGCGCCACGTGTGCCGACACGTGTTCAGCCGGCGACCCGGAACTCCTCGTCTCCGTGAATGTCGCGCTCGTACTCCTCGCGCGCGGTCTCGAGGAGCCGACGCCACGAGGTGATCATCGGCCGGCGGCGCAGCAGCGCGCGCCGCTCCCGCTCGGTCATGCCGCCCCAGACGCCGAACTCCACCCGGTTGTCCAGCGCGTCGGCCAGGCACTCGGTGCGGACCGGGCATCCGGTGCACACTGCCTTGGCGCGGTTCTGCGCCGCCCCCTGCACGAACAGCTCATCCGGATCGGTACTCCGGCAGGCGGCCTGCGTGCTCCAGTCGGTAACCCAGCTCATGCTGGTGCCGTCCTCTCCCGATTTTCGAGGCTCCCCCAACGGCGGCGCCGGGAATTCCCGATGCCAAGCAGGACGGTACGAAACCCTGGGCACGCGCAACAGCCCCTGCGCGGGCAGTCATCGATGGCCCGGAAGGACTATGCGCAAATATGGACCCACCCGTCCGGGTGAATGCTCTTGCGCTTTGGGTCCGGGCTTCACTCAGAAGAGGGCACGTCGGAGGCACGTGAGACGGCAGCAGGACCCGACATCCGGCCACTTTCACTCCAAAGAGTGAAATGCGTGATGACACGAATCCCCCGGCTGCTCCGCCAGCTTAGGCGAAGTGCCTTCGCCGCGTAGGGTGTTTCGGCACGTAGGCTGTCGCCCATGGCCCGAACTTCCTCCGGCTCGGCCCGCCCGAAACGCGGTTCGTACCGTCCACGATCCCCGCTGGGCTTCGTGGGACGGTTCGCCGCGTTCGTGGGTGCGAGCATCCTCGCCGGCGCCCTGGTCGCGGGAGTCGCGCTGCCGTTCGTGGGCGGCCTCGGCCTGTCCGCGAAGGCGGCGTCGGAAAACTTCGACGACCTACCCGGCGATCTGGATCAACCGTTCCTCTCGCAGCCGTCGTACATCCTCGACTCCGAGGGCAACCAGCTCGCGATGGTCTACGACCGCTATCGCATCCTGAGGAACTTCGACCAGATCGCGCCGATCATGCGTCAGGCGATCGTGGCGATCGAGGACTCGCGCTACTACGAGCACGGTCCGATCGACCTCAAGGGCACCCTGCGTGCCCTGTTGCGCAACCAGCAGTCGGGTGGCACCGGATCCAAGCAGGGCGGATCCAGTCTCACCCAGCAGTACGTGAAGAACATCTTCGTGGAGGAGGCCGGCAACGACCCGGCCAAGGTGGCCAAGGCCCAGGCCCAGGAGGTCTCCCGCAAGATCAAGGAGTTGAAGTACGCGATCGGCCTGGAGCAACGGCTGTCGAAGGACGAGATCCTCACCCGGTATCTCAACATCACCTTCTTCGGCCGCCAGGCGTACGGCGTCGAGGCCGCGTCGCAGCGCTACTTCAGCAAGCACGCCGCCGATCTGACCCTGCCCGAGGCGGCCACCCTGGCCGGCGTGGTGCAGGCGCCGTCGGCGTACGACCCGATCGGCTATCCGAACGCCGCGCGGGATCGGCGCAACGTCGTGTTGCAGCGCATGGCCGAGGTGAAGGTCATCACCCAGGCCGAGGCCGACACCGCCAAGGCGACCGAACTCAACCTGAAGACCCAGCCGCTGCCCAACGGCTGCATCACCGCCGACCAGATCGACGGTGCCGCGTTCTTCTGCGACTACGTCGAACGGGTGGTCAAGAACGACCCGGCGTTCGGCGCGAACAAGGACGAACGCGACAAGATGTGGCGCGAGGGCGGCCTGAAGATCACCACCACGTTGGACCGAAAGGCCCAGAAGGCGGCCTACACCGCCGCAACCAAGGGCGTACTGCAAAAGGACCCGGTCGCCGACGCGGTCGTCATGGTCGAACCGGGCACCGGGAAGATCAAGGCGATGGCGCAGAGTCGGCCGTACGGGTTCGGCGACTACGAGACCACGCTCAACTACTCGGTCGACCACAACATGGGCGGCTCGACGTACGGCTTCCAGACCGGGTCCACGTTCAAGCCCATCACCGCCGCGGCGGCGCTGGAGAACGGGATGAAGGTCGACCAGGAATACTCCACCGGCTACGACATCGACATGCGGAAGGAGAAGTTCCGCACCTGCGGCGAATCGACTCGCGACCCCAAGTACCAGCCGCAGAACGAGAGCCGCAGCGAAACCGGCACCTGGAACATGCAGACCGCGCTGGAGAAGTCGATCAACACCTACTTCGTCCTGCTGTCCAAGGACGTGGGGCTGTGTCCGATCGCGACGCTGGCCGATCAGATGGGTGTGCACCAGGGCAACGGCGAGGCACTGAAGCAGGTGCCCAGCATGACGCTCGGCGCCAACACCATCGCGCCGATGAACATGGCGGCGGCATACGCGACGTTCGCCAGCCGCGGGGTGTACTGCACGCCGATCGCGGTCACCGAGGTGGCCAAGCTCGACGGCACCAAGTTGTCCGTCCCCCAGGCGGGCTGCAAGCAGGTGATGAAGCAGTCCACCGCGGACACCATCAACACCCTGCTCAAGGGTGTGGTCGAGGACGGCACCGGCACCCAGGCCGGCCTCAAGGACCGCGACAACGCGGGCAAGACCGGCACCACCAACGAGCGCAAGGCGGCCTGGTTCGTCGGCTACACGCCGAACCTGTCCACCGCGGTGTGGATCGGTGGCGCCAAGAACGATGTCGAGATGGTCGACATCAAGATCGCCGGGACCACGTATGAGAAGGTCTACGGCGGACAGGTCCCCGGACCGATCTGGAAGAGCGCAATGTCGGGTGCGCTCAAGGGTGTGGACGCGCCGGACTTCGCCGCCCCGCCCCCGGGCGCGATCCCGCCGAAGCCCGATCCCAACAAGAAGCCGGACGACGGCAAGCCCAACCCGCGCGACCAGAACCGACCGCCGGGGGGCGGGAGCACTCGGCCGCCGTGGCCGCCGTGGACTCCGCCGGTGACGCCGCCGACCACGCCGACCACGGGTGGGGGCGGTGCCACCAAGCCTCCGGAGACGCCGCGACCGCCGGGGCACACTCGGCCGCCGAGCACGGGGGATATCGGGGGTGGGGACTTCGGGGGGTTTTGAGTGGGGGTGATCGCGGGAGGCGCTCGCGATCGCCCGTAGTCGCTCGTGATCGCTCGTGATCGCTCGTGGAAATGTCGATGGTGGTGCTCCCGATGTGTTCGGGGGCACCACCATCGGCGTGTGGAGCGGAGGTCGGGCGGGCGTGCCCGGAGTCGGGCGCGGGACCGGCTCTGTGTGGTCGGGCCGGTGCGCTCCGCCCGGTGTGGTCGGGCCTGTGCGGTCGGCTCTGTGTGGTCAGCCGGCCAGCTGGCTCTTGATCTCGGCGGCGATCCGGCCGCCCTCGGCGCGGTCGCCGATCTTGGGGCGGACCACCTTCATGACCTGACCCATCGCCTGCGGGCCGGCGGCGCCGCTCTGCGCGATGGCGTCGGCGACGATCGCGCGGAGGTCGTCGTCCGACAACTGCGCCGGCAGGTAGGCCGCCAGGACCTCGCCCTCGGCGCGCTCGCGGGCGGCGGACTCGGTCCGGCCGCCGTTCGCGAAGGCCTCGGCGGCCTCGCGACGCTTCTTGGCCTCGCGCACGATGACCTTCAGCACCTCGTCGTCGGACAGCTCGCGGGCGATCTTGCCCGCGACCTCCTCGTTGGTGATCGCGGTCAGGGTGAGGCGCAGCGTCGAGGAGACCAGTTCGTCACGGGACCGGATGGCCGCGGTCAGGTCGCTCTGCAAACGGCTCTTGAGGGTGCTCATGGGGTCAAGTGTCGCAGCCGTGACCGGTGTGGCCGTACCGAATTACCGCGCTCGGAGTGCGTCCCGACCACTCTCACCCGGGCCCGGCCGCCGTCCCGCGACGTCGGGTGCGCCGCCGAGACTGCCGAGCATCGGCCGGCTCTGCCAGCATGGAGGGATGCGACCGCGTTCAGCCTTTCCCCTAGCCGTAGCCGCCACCGGGGCCGCCTGCCTCACCTACGCGGCGGCCTACGAGGCCCGTTCGTTCCGTCTGCGCCGGGTCGAGGTGCCGGTATTGCCGCGCGGCGCCCGGCCGGTTCGGATCCTGCAGGTGTCCGACATCCACATGGTGTCCGGTCAGCGCCGCAAGCAGGAGTGGCTGCGCCGGCTCGACGCGCTGCACCCCGACATGGTGCTGAACACCGGCGACAACCTGTCCGACCCGGAGGCGGTGCCGGAGACGCTGGACGCGCTGGGCCCGCTGCTCGGTCGGCCCGGGGCGTACGTGTTCGGGTCCAACGACTACTTCGGCCCGCGCCCCAAGGACCCCACGGGCTACCTGCGTCGCGACGACGGCACCCGGCGGCTCGGCCGGGAGAACCCGTGGACCGACCTGCGCGACGGCTTCGACGCGGCGGGCTGGGCAAACCTCAACAACGCGCGCGGCCGGCTCAAGGTGGACGGCCTGGACATCGAGCTGGTCGGCCTGGACGACCCACACATCGACCGGGACCGCTACGAGCAGGTGGCCGGCGGCCCCGACCGGAGCGCCGACATCTCGCTGGCCGTGGTGCACGCGCCGTACCTGCGCGCCCTCGACGCCTTCACCGCGGAGGGCTACCCGCTGGTGATCGCCGGCCACACCCACGGCGGCCAGGTCTGCGTCCCCTTCTACGGCGCCCTGACCACCAACTGCGACCTCGACCGCAAACGCGCCAAGGGCCTCTCGAAGCACCTGTCCGCCGACCGCGAGGCCTACCTCCACGTCTCCGCCGGCTGCGGCACCTCCCGCTACGCCCGCTTCCGCTTCGCCTGCCCCCCGGAGGCCACCCTCCTCACCCTGACCCCCCGTCAGTCCACCGCCGGCACCCCCTCCGCGCCCCCGCGCTAAACCGGATTTCGCCTCAGCCCCCCGACCCGCTAAGCTGAACGCGCAACATCGGGGTGTGGCGCAGCTTGGTAGCGCGCTTCGTTCGGGACGAAGAGGCCGTGGGTTCAAATCCCGCCACCCCGACCACCGTCAGGGGCCGTATCGGAGAGATCCGATACGGCCCCTGACGCGTTGCCGGCGCGAGGTACAGCACTCACTCCGGCTGTGAGCAACCTTGATCAAGCGCTGGGTCGGGTGGCCCACCCTTGGTGACCCGATGACTGGCCTGACGCAACTGCCACCGAGCGTCTCACCAACCTCCTTGAGCGCTTCGCGCATCCGCCCCCGACAAACTGGGGGCACGTTGGGGCTCCTGATGATCAGGAACCTTCTCGCCGGTGTAGAACTCGGACTTTTCACAGACGCCTGGTGGAAACGACCGAGTGCTGCTCCACGGCTTGGACAAGTCGCGGAGCAGCCGGCATTGCCCGCAGGCTGCTACACGCGGTTCTGCTCGGCCAACGGAGCCGGTGCCGGGGCGAGCGGCAGGACGTACTCCTCAGCCAGATTCGCCAGGTGCAACGGGAGCGGCCGGGAGAGCGGGTGGTAATCGTCGTGGAAGCGCAACTGGTGGGCAGCAGCAGCGACCACTGCGGGCCGGTCCGACCTCATGCCGGTGCGTCCGGCAGCCGCCAGGGCTGCCTCGGACAGGCAGCCCAAAACGGTGAGTTCCAAGGCTTGGGGATTCCAGGCCGTCGCTGCGGGACCATGCGGCCAGTTCTTGTCCGGAACCAGCTTGCGGAGGTCGCGGCGCACCGTGCCCGCAGTCGGCGGCTTGCCCACCGTGCTGACGAACACCCGATTATCGGCATCCGCTTCCCGCGCTGCCCAGAGACCTGCGGAGAACCCCGGCGTTTCCACCTCAGTCTCACCTGGTGCGTACCACTGGGGCGTCTCGCCACGGCTGTTGGCGTCGCGGAGCAGCACCACACGCAGGTCCTCCCCGTGAAGCGCGAGCCGGGCAGGCGGCTCCCCATCGAACGTGAGCATGTCCTTGACCAGCTGCCCGTTATTCAGTCCGGGCCACACCTCACGCAGGTTGCCGCTGTTCACAAGGAGCAGGGTCGGCCGGTCGCGCACCTGGTACAGCAATGCTCTGATCTGGCGCTCGACCTCGTCGCGCCGCTCCTCGGTGGTCGAGGCGGCGCGACCGAATCGGGTTCTCGTCGCAGCACCATCGGCAGCGAGGGTGAGCAGCAGCCGGGCGTAAGGCACCCACTCCTTGCGGGCGTCGTCCCAGCCACGTACAGGGTGCACCGGATCTCGTGGGCGGATCCGGAGGGCAACCAGGTGCCGTCCGGCCTGCCGAGTCGGCCCGTTGGCCTGCCGCCGCACGTGCCAAACCGCGAGATACTGGAGGTCGTCCGCCAGTTCCTCGTCCAGCCGCTGGTCCGGGGGGACAACGGCACCGAGCTGGCGCATCCCGTCGGCCAACGCGGACCGGGCGCGCTGAGCCAGAGGCCCTTCGGCGTCCTCCGGTACGACGATGAACTGGCTGACCCGGCGGGCCGACGCGCAACCGTGGCGCAGCGCGGACTTGGGATCGGAGTCCTGCGCCGAGAATCGCTCCGGACCCAGCGTCTCGATGATCGCAAGCCCCACCGGGCCGCTTCGGGGACCGAGCTGGGCGACCGTCAATGCGGCGCGCGCCCGGACGGCCTCCGCCAGCGCCTGGGCTCGTGATCGGCCGGATTCCCGGGCGATCTCCAGTGGTGCGCCCAGGGCACGGAGTGGCCGGGAGCGGAGCACGACATGCAGATCACCGTCGTGCCACTCCTGGTCGCCATCCGCTCCGCCCGATCCGACAGGGAGCTCCAGCCACTCACGAAGTGCCGCAACCAACTCGTCCCGGGTCTCCTCCGTCTGCCAGAGCAAGTCCACCAGCAGCGGCTGCCCGTCGAGTGTCGCGCGCACTGCGTCGCGCCGGGCTTGCACGCGGTACCGGGAGCGCGTCTTCAGCTCCTCCGGGTCCTTCGTCTGCGCGGCGGGCAGTAGGGCGGGCTTGGACTTCCGGTGCGCGCGTCCGAGGTCGGGCACCCGGCGCAGCACGGGTCGAAGTCCCTCCTCGACCCAGCGATCGAGCATCGACCGCTCTAGCGGCATGAGTCCGGTTCCGACACCGTGCCGGCCCATCGTGGTGCTGTGCAAAATGCCTGCGGCGACCCCGTCCCGGCCTTCGATCCAGTCGACCGGGTCTGCAACCAACTCAGCCGGCTTCGGGTAGGCGCGCAGCACGTCCAGTTCTGGCAGCAGGTCGACCAGGCTCTTCCGGCTCCAGGCAAGCATGCCAAGGCGGCGGTCGAAGACCAGGGAGTTGGCGGTGAGCCGCCAGCGCGGACCGTCGGCGCCAGGCCACGGCAGCGGCGCATCGAGCAGGACGGTCGCGCCGCGGCCCTCTGGCAGCCAAACGGGCGAGCCGGTGGCCCAGCGGCGGATTCCGTACGAGACGTGCACCCGAAAGCGCGCGGCGAACGGAACCGTCTGCACGGTGACGGTCACCAGCCCTGAGTAGTACCAGACGCGCTTTCCCCGGGTGTAGCTCTGCGGCGGCCAGCTGACCAACTCGACCCCTTGGTCACGGGTTACCAGCCGGAAGGAGAGGTCGACGCCGTTCAGGTGGAGCGGGCGGGCGGCGAGCCTGGCACCGATCCACTCTGGCAGCAGGTGGTAGAGCCTGCGGTCGGGTTGGGCTGTGCCGCCGGGGGACAATTCCGCGGACGTAAGGTCCACGGCCTCATGTTGCCATCGCGGGGCATGCTGATCGATGAGCGCCAGTGCTCGGTCCAGAGCCACCCGGTGGTCGGCCGCACGCTCGACGTCGGGGTCGGCGCCCGGCGGCAGGGTTAGCACCCAGGAGGCCAGCAGCGGCGTAACCAGTTCGGCGGGCATCTCCTCGGACGCGTAGAACCAGGGCACCTCGGCAGTGCTTCCGGCTCCCCGGCCGGTGGCCACCAGACCCGGGGCGGTGGCTCGCAGCAGGTCGTTGAGCTTTCTGATCGGCAGGCCCACCGGTTGCTCCCGGCGCCACTGTCGCCGATAGAGGTCCATGAACTCGGTCCGCCATTCCTCGGGGAAGCTGATCGCCCGGTATTGCTCGGTCCAGGGCCCGGCCTGCGGATCCGGTTCGTAGGCGGTGGTGCTGATCAGGCGGTACACGTGGTGTTCCTTTTGTCGGAAGACTGGGCAAGGCATCGGTCGAGGGCTGTCCACATCGGCCGGTAGAGCGCCTGAACGATGTAGCGGTCGGCAGCAGGTACGGGGGCGTCCGGGGTGAAGTAGGGCTCCAACACGGCATGGATGCTGTGCAGCAGGCTGGTCTTCGGGGTGTCCGGCTGGTTGGTTGTCTGACCGGCGGCCAGGTGGGGCGAGAATGCGGCGTCGACGAAGGCGACTCGGGTGGGCACCGCACCCCGCACGGAGCGGCCGATCACCTGCCAAATCAGCACGAGCAGGTCCCAGGTGACCTGCTCTCGGTCGTCGCCCAGCCGGCTCCATGCCATGCTCCTGGCGAGCACCCGATACCACTGCGAGCGAGCCAAATCCCTGACCTTGCGGGCGCCGAGGCCCAGAGTGGGCTCAGCCCGGACCCAGTCGGCAAACTCGCCCCCGTCGATGGCCCGGACGATCCAGTCGTTGATTGCGTGCACGGCGAGACCAAGGTCGTCAGGTCGCGGATTGGGCCGGGCAAGGAAGTAGATCGACCCGATCGCGGCGTGGTTGCGGTCGAGGTCGAGGATGTTGTGACCGCGTTCCACCGCCAGCAGGGGCGCCACCAGGATGTCGGCGCTGGTGTTGGCGAGCGTTTCCACATCGCCGCGGCGCAGCACGGGCGCGTGGTGCTCGTCGTCGTCCGACCAGATTCCGGCGTCGGGGTCGTCGTCGGACACCAGCCGACGAACCCTGCCCTTCCAGCGCTTGTTGAGGGTATGCAGGGTGTCCGCCACGACCTTGGCCTCCTCATAACTGCCGACGAGCAGCAGGATGTGGCGGCGGCTCTCCGGAAGGAGCGTCAACTCCTCGCGCAGACGGCTGATTCCGGCGTCCTCCTTACCGAGGGCGATGGCCATCCGGCGCAGAATGTCCGCTCGCTGGTCGAGTGGCTCGCCGGAAAGTCGCTGTGCCTCGTTGGGCTCATGGCACTCGCACCCCGCGCGGCACGCGCACCCGTCACGGACGAACTCGTAGCGGAACTCGCTCTGCTCAGCGATCCGGTCGAGCTCCTCCGGGGCAGGCTCGATGATCACGCCGATCGGCACCGAGATGTGATATCGGCTGGAGCTTCCAGCCCAACTGCTGCCCGACATCAGCAGGACGTTGGTACCAGGGCGGCCGTCCACCGTGGGCAGGTCGGGCATCACCCGGAGCAGTTCCCGACCGACCCCGCTGCACCGGAAGAAACGTAGTTCTCCAGTGCGCACTCCGCCGAGGTCCGGACCTTCCATCACGAACTGGAAGCCGATCAAATTGCCCATCGGTGCTTCGGGCACCATCGGGCCGTAGTCGAGCGGCCTGCGGTACATCTCGTTGAAGCCCAGGTGGAGCGCCGCAGCGACACGCGGCCACATGGCGTTGATCAAGGCGAGCTTGGGCTCGAGTGCACTGAGCAGCAAGGTGAACTCGAAGCGGGCCATCAACAGGGTCAGCCACCGGTCGGGGCTCTCCGGCGGGCGCTTTCTACTCCTGCGCCCGAAGGCCCTGCGGCCTGTCCCGCCCGACCCAAGTGTCGATGCGAGTTCGCCTGCGGCAGGCCCACGCAGTTCTCGGTACCGTTCACGGCCCTCGTCAGTGGGTTCCAGCAGAAGGTCGAGGTCGAACAGGTCGCGGAGCACCTCCTCCAGCCGCTCCCGAGTGCGCTCACGGTAGTTGGTGTGCAGGAGTTCGCCGAGCAGACCTGTGAGCTCCGCACCGTCATCGAGGGGTCGCCGTCGGTCGCCGAACGGGTTCTCCCGAAAGGTGTCCAGGATCTCGGTGAGCCGCCGTCGAGGCGCTCGGTGCGGATGTTCGGCGTCGGGTCCCACCCCCCCGACCGGTGTGTCGTCGCGATCCTCCGGAAGTGGGTACCGCTCCTCCAGCAGGCGGAGTTGGAGCGTCCAGGCACTGAAGTACCCGGTCCTGACCCAGTTGCGCAGGTCGACGTCCCGAACCAACATGGCAACCAGGCGGTCGGCCGCGGTCTGCGTGGTGTTGACGGCGGCCGACCAGTTCTCCACGTCACGGTCGGACAACTGGATCCGGCCGGCGCCGGCCAGCTCACGAATGCGGTGCTGGTTGACGTCGTCAAGGAAGGACCGGATATCGGGGCCGCCGCCGATCAGCGGAATGGCCGGCGCGAACATTCGGTCGAGCTGCATCTGGACTCGGTCCGCCTCGTCGACGATTACCAGGTCGCTACGCCTGCAGGCCAGTTCGAGGTAGCGAATGCGCTCGTGATTCTGTGGATGCGGCACCGCAGAATCGACCAAGCTGGCAGGCGTGGCGATCCAAATGGCCGCGTCGACCAGCTCGCGGGCGCTGTGGTGACGAGGGCAGCCGGACCAGAAGGGGCAAGACACCCGGTGCCGTGACCACGACTCGTCCGCGAAATCCCGGCGGCGGCTGGGCGGTTGCAATCTGTTGCAGGGCGCTTCGCCGTATCCCAGCGGGTCGTCGGCAAACTGCCCCTCCGCGTATCGTAGTGCGTTCAGGGCGCAGGACGTGCTCAGGTACACAAACCCAGGGTCGTCGTGGGTGAGTAGGTTACGCCCGCCACGTCCGATCAACCGCCGGTGCAGCCGCTCGGCGTGCTGCTGACGGCCCGATGCACCGAGCACCGGGGCGGCCGACCCAGGCACATACGTGTTGTACAGCCGGACCAGCTTGAGCTGTTCGGCGACGTCTCCGATGACGATGGTTGCCCGGAGGCCCCGCCTGGCCAAGTGCACGGCCAGCACGTCCCGCAGGGTGCTTTTACCGGCGCCGACGATGCCCAACAGATGCTGGAGCCGCGCCACCTCGAAACCGTCCGCGCGCCGGAACTCCCCGCCTTGGCCGTCGAAAAGATGGATCGCACGTAACCGTCCGACCCAGTTCACTGGCTCCACCGAGTCCATGAAGGCCGCAGTCTCCAGCAGGTCGTCCCATCGGAAGTGCAACGGCTTCCCCCCGTTCACTGGCGGCGCCGCAAGGTCGTGGGCGATCGGCGGCGGCAGGGCATGCTCGGGCAGCCGGACGGTAGTCAGGTGCCGGCCGATCGGGAAGGCGTGCCGTCCCGCTTTGGCAAACGCCATGGGTCGTCCGGCGAAAGCCGGTGCCTCGCGCAGCAGCCGCTCGTAGGTCTCCCAACGATCCGGTGCTACTGACAGCGAGGACCGGCGAGCGGCTGGACGATCCGGGTCGGCGACCTCATAGCCGCGGAGCCGGCGGTCGATCCGCTGATACTCCTGAAGTGCCTCGGTCCAGGCCAGACGACGGCCCCAGGTCCAGAGGGTATGCCGGGCCGTACGGAGGGTCCGTTCTCCGGCTGCGTCGACGGCTCCCGAGACCCGCGCGAACGGGTACCCGCTGAACAACGTCCAGGCATCTGCTGCCGGCGCGCCGGTGGCAAATGTCTCTTGAAGGAGGAGCCCAACCTCGATTTCACACATGGAGACAAGCCGAGCGGCCTTCAGTTGCGGGGCCGCGTCCGACAAACGGTCGACCACCTCGACCAAGGACTGGGTGGTGCTACGCATGGGCCCTCCTTGTTCGACCGGTCGGCTCCGGCGCGGTGAACTCGCTCGCGGACAACAGACGCACCCGGGTGCCGGTTGGCACCGCACAATCGAAGTCCTGTCGATACCCAGGGCGCGCCGCCACCCCGTCCGGGACCACGACGTCCAACGGCTCACCGAGCAGGGCGGCGACCTCCGCCGCCCGTAGGGCGGCCGGCAGCGGTTGCTCTCGATCGTGGACCTGAAAGGCACGCGGCATCCCGTCATGGCTGGAGAAGAAGTGGACCCCCAGGCCAAGAGGGCGCAGCCGGGCCCTCTCCGCGAGCTGGGAGCGAACGGTCAGCTCGGTACGGCCTGGAAGTGCCAGAAAGAATCGCAACGCTAACGGCAGGGCAAGGGCCAGCCCGGGCTGCTGGGACACTTCAAGCTTGCGACCCACTGCCAGGCACCCGCCCTCACACCATCGACCTTCCGTTGTCGCAGACTTCGCGAGCAGCCCACAACCGGTGCAGCAGTGCAGCAACCCGTCGATCGTGAAGCGGTCGGGTACGGGACCGTAGAGTTCCTTGACCAGCCTCCAGGTCTGAGCCACGGCCGGCTGCAGCACTTCCACCGGATCGAAGCGAAGGATGACTGGCCGCCGGATGAGGAAGTCGCGGCACACCGCGAACCGCTCCACGGTGCCGCATGTGTTGGCAAGTCCGGCCAGTAGGGTTTCGGCCTCCTGCTCCGGCCCGCCCTGCGGGCCGAAAGAGGCCAGCTCAGCGCAAGTCCTGGTCGGCTCGCCCGCTGCAGGGTTGATCAGACGGGCATCTGCGGTCAGGAAACCACTCGGCAGTGCCAGCGGCCAACCATCCAGCTCTCGCTCTCGACACCAAGACATCAGCTCTGGTATTCCGGAGGGCACCGGCAGGCCCCTGGTCAGGCCCGCGAGCACCAAGCGGTCCAGGGTAAGTTGAACGATCGGCGGGTAGGGCAGCCGGAACGTCGACGACCGGGCCACGGAGTTCAGTTCGATCACGCTGCGGGCCACCGCAACCAGTAGGTCGATGTCCGTCGACACGTCCTCGGTCACCGGCCCGCCCCCGGTCCCGCCGTCTGTCGCACCGAGCACCACCGCGCCACTTCGCAAGTAGCGCACTCAGCGCCGGGGACAGCCACGAAGAGCCTTTCCGCGTGCCAGCCCGATACCTGCTCGCGCAGCGCCGCCTCGGCGGCGGCCCCGGTCGCGGGTGCGAACGGATCGAGGATTCGCAGGTCCACGCCGCCGGGACGCAGCAGCTCCAACTCGACCCTTCCCCTGCCCGGCGGGCCGGGGAGCGCGCCCTTGCCGATTATCCTGATGGCCAGGGCCAGTTGGGGGTAGGCCGCCAACACGTCGCGGCGAGGGCGATTGCTGCGGGAGGTTTTGGTCTCCCGCCAGACCCATGAGCCCGCGTCCCGGTACAACAGGTCAGGCTCCGCCACGACCAGCAGGTCGGCCGCAGAGTCGTCGAACACCAGCCGGGGCTCGATCCGGATCTCCGACTGCTGTCCGACCATGTGTAGCGGGCATACTTCCGCGTGGTGGCGCAGCAGCTCGGCACCGAGCTCTCGTTCCTCAACAGGGAGTTGGTAGCCCTCAGGTACCCATTCTGCTGGGATGTCAGAGGTGCAGGGCGTGCGCGGCTGCCGCGCGTGTCGCTCGGCGAGGAACGCGTGGACCGCCCGCCCACGTTCGGCGGCGGCGCCCCGTTCCACAGTGTCGTCAGTCGGAAGCCGCAGCTCGCGCAAGTAGCCGCGGGCCGGGCAGCTCTGGTGCCTTCGGCCGGTGGTCGAGGACCAGCTACGGCGCGGCCGGCTCCGGTCGGATATCCCAAGCAACCCCGCTTCCCTCGGAAGCGCTGGGCAGACCGGCGCAACCGAACACGAGACACAGGCGGCACCAGGCCGATACTCCCGGCTGTCGAGCAGTGTGCGAACGGCGGGCACCCCATCGGCCCGGTAGGCCGCCAGCGCCTCGTCCCGAGTGCCGTCGAAGACCGGTGCCGTACGTCCGTCGGAGAGGGCGAATTGAACGACCCTTACCCGTTCGAGCCGGGGATCCGGATTCCCCTCCGCCGCGACCAGGGCAGCCACCGCGCGTTCCGCCGCGCTGCGCGCACGGAGGCGGTTGACTGGCAGGCGCAGCTCGCGCAGCCGACCATCGTCCGTCTCGAAGCAGCGGCCCCAGGCGATGATCCGGTACTCCACGGCGCCGCGGCCGCTATCCGTAGGGCGGTAGTGCCGATAGACCCAGGGCTCGCGGGCGAGGCGAAGATCCCGGTCGGCCTTGAACGCCTCCTGATACATCCGCAACGCATGCTCGGTCCACTGCCGCAGGCCATCGTGTAGCGGACGCCGCCCCTTGCGCGGTGGGCTCGGCAGCGGCTCATCCACCGTCCGTTCCATCTTGTCAGCCGCAGCCATGAACGGGCCGTGAGGGAAGGACTCCAGTGGCTCGGGCTTCCAAACCGCCCGCGTGCGAAGCCGCAGTCCACGCGCCTTGAGTGCATCGGATGCCGGGCACCGATACTTCTTCGGGCCAAACATGGAAAGCCGCACGGTGACGACGGAGGAATCCCCGACGAGACCTTCGGGTGGCCAACTCTCTGTCATAATGACCTCACTTCTCTACCTCCCGGGGTACTTGGTTGAACCGGCCGGGCATTTCTTTTCCACACGGAGCGATTGCGTTGCTTCCCGGTACGCTCGTCAATAACCGTTACCTAGTGAAACGAAAGATCGGCGAAGGCGCCGAGGGCGAAATTTTCGTCGCATGGGACGAAGGATTCAAGCGGGACGTGGCGATCAAATTCCAGCGCGCCCAGACCTTCGAATCACCTGAAACCTATGTAGACGACGGCAGACTCATCGAACAGGAGTACGATCGCCTCGGTGTCGTGCTGGATGTTCCGGGAATTCCTCGCGTCTTCGACAAGGGATCCTTCGGCATAAGCAACCGTCGATTCCTGGTCATGGAATTGATCGATGGTGTCACCGTTGCTTCGTGGATCAGCGCGCACCAGCCTGTCCCGGCAGCAGCGGCGCTATCGGCCATCGGGCAGCTTTGCGAGATTCTCGGTGGGCTCCATGCCAAGGAATATGTCCACCGCGACGTCACGCCGAACAACACGATGCTTCAACCTGACGGCCGGGTCCGACTGTTGGACGTCGGCATCTCCGTCATGGCCGGGGAACTCAACGCCTATCCCGGTGGTAGTCCCGGCTATGCCGCGCCGGAGCAGTACGACCGGACCGTGGCGCTCACTCCACAAGCCGACGTCTTCGCCCTCGGCGTGCTGCTGTTCGAGATGGTTGCCGCCCGGCTGCCATACAGCGGCTTGGAGCGCCCGCTCGACGACAGGGCCTCGGCCTTCCCGAAGGATTTTCGGGCCGAGATGCCCGAAACGCTCCGTAGCCTGGGGCTCGCCATGGTGTCCGTCGACCCGCGAGAGCGACCCAACGGAGTCGCGGAAGTGCTGCGGCTCCTGCAGCCGATGCTGCCCGCAGCCGGCTCGCCCGCCTCCCCGAAAGCGACTCGCCCCGATCCCACGGCCCCATACCGTCTCGGACTGGCGGTGCCGTGACCCGCTCATGGGAGGCACACCACTGGATCGTCGTCACGGCACGTATCTCAACCGCTCGACGGCCGCGTCGAGGTCGCTCTCACCCATGTCTCCCAGCAAGGCTCGAGCTCGCTTGATCACCTCCTCGGCTTCCCGGGGCCGGGCGGCGCCGCGAAGCGCGTCCCCGAGCCAGACCAGCGCCTTGGCCTCCCGGCTTCCGTAGGTCAGCGACCGGTACAGGTCCCGGGCACGCTCGAAGTCAGCGATGGCGGCCTCGTGCTCTCCCAGTACCACTCGGATCCGGCCCAGGCTGAACAGCGCATGCGCCCTACCGTTCAGATCGTCCGTGGTGTCCAGCAGGGTCAGCGACTGCAGGCAATACTCAAGGCCCTCGTCGTACTCGGCCAGGTCGTAGCGAGCACTTCCGATCCCGTTCAACGCGGCTCCTCGACCGAGCAGGTCGTCGAGTTGCTCGAAGGCGGACAGGGCGGCGGTGAAGTGCTCCAGCGCTTCGCCCGGTGCGCCGCTCTCGCGCAGCAGGACACCAAGGATGTGACGGCCCAAGGCGCTACCCGGGATGTCACCGTTGTCCTCGCTCACCCGTACCGCGCATCGCAGTTCTCGCGTCGCCTGCGCAAGATCACCAAGGCCCCGGTGGGTACCGGCGAGCATCCGGTGGACCATCGCCACGTCTGGCGGGCCGCCCTCCCGCCTGGCTGCTGCGAGTGCGCTGGTCAGGTACTTGAGCGCGTCCAAGTTGCGGCCGGAGCGCCACTGAAAGGTCACTAAAGTCATTGGCAGTAACCACGTGTAGCGGTCGAGTCCGCGCTCCTCGGCCAACCTGACCGCGGCCGCCAGGGTGGAGTACTCGGCCTCGAACCAGGACATTGCATCCGCCGCATGGGACGGAGCAACGACGTCCATGCCCAGCGGTTCGCCGATCGGTAGCCGGCGGCCCGGATCCAGCTTGCGGTCGCAGGCCCAGGCGTTGTGCAGCAGGAAAAACAGCATCCGCTCCACGAGCCGGGCCCGCTCGGTTTCGTCCTGCCGGTCCGCCAGTTCGCCGGCGTAGACGCGGACCAAGTCGTGCAGGGAGTAGCGTTCGAAAATCGGCTCGGTCACCAGGCTCATCCGCATCAGGTCGTCGATCGCGTCGTTGACTCCGACGGCGTTGTCCGGTTCAAGCGCCCGCAGCGCCGCCCAGCTGACCGTCGGCCCCGGGTGAACTGCCAGTTGCCAGAGGAGCCCTGCTGCCGGCGCCGGCAGCAGCTTGTGGGACGTCTCCAACGACAGGCGGACACTCAGGTTTTCCGAGCCCAGATCGAGGGAACGCAGCCTGGTGCTCTCCTGCCGCAGTTCACGGACCATACCCGCGAGTGCCTGGGGCGGGCGCTGCGCAATCCGCGCAGCCATGATTCCCAGGGCCAGGGGCATGCCGGCGCAGTGCTCGACCAGGTCACCGATGAACGGGACGGCTGTGCGCATCCGGTCCTCCCCCAGCCGTGTCCGCAGCAGCTCGGTGGCGTCCTGCCGACCCAGCGGAGCAAGGTCCACGAGCTCGGCTCCCTCCCTGATCGCCAGCCCGTGCAACTGGCGGCGACTGGTGACGATCGCCGCGCTGGCTCCTGGTCCGGGGAGCAGCAGGCGGACATGCTCCTCGTCGCGCGCGTTGTCCAGGATCAGCAGTACCGTGCGGTCCGCGAGTGCGGTCCGGTAGGCGGAGACCATGCCGTCCAGCGTCGGAGTCGCGGGGCGCACTCCGAGATCGTTCAGGAATCTGGCCAGGACAGGACCATGTTGCTCCGGCTCCCCTGGCGAAAATCCGCCGAGGTCGGCGTAGAGGATCCCGCCCGGGAAGCTCGGTTCGACCCGGACCGCTGCCCGCACGGCGAGGAAAGACTTCCCGACACCCGGCATACCAGTGAGCGCGGCAACCCGACTCCGGCCGGCTGTTCGCCCCAAGAGAGTTTCCGTGAGGAGGTCGAGCTGCGATTGACGGCCCACGAGGTCGACGGGCTGGGAGGGAAGCTGCCGGGGCCTCAAACGGGCCGGCGCGAGTGGGGCGCCGGGCATTGCTCCGCTTCCTTTTCCCTCCGCCTCACCGACGAGCAGCAGATGGACGGTGGGCCGGCCGAACCGGCGCTCCCAGCGAGCGAGCAGCGGCTCGACCTGGTCCTGCCTGCCGAGGGCGCGCAAGGCACGTACGTTGAGCTCGAGCAGGGTCTCGCTCTCCGGCCAGCGGGCCAGCGCCGACCCGGCCCGATCGAGCGCGGCACGGGCCTCCCCACACTCCAGCTCTGCGAAGACGCAAGCGGCCGTGACCTCCAACAGTTCGGCAGTTAGTTCGGCCCGCTTCTGTTCGAAGCCTTCGCCGGGCAAGTCCTCCAGGGGCGTTCCCCGCCACTCGCCGAGCGCGGACCGAAGTGCCTTGAGCCGAGCCGACGCGCTGTCCACGGCATCCGCAGCGCGCCGTAATTCCTGGAAACGGACGTAGTCGATGCTCTGCGAATCGGCAGGGATTTGGCAAAAACCTCGCTCGTTCTGCCGGTCGATACCTGGCACAGATTGCCGCAATTGATGAAAGCACTGGCGAATTCGATTGGCGTTCGAATCCTCACCGGGCCACAGGTAGCGCGTGACACTGGCATGAGAGGCACGGTGACCGGGCGACAGCAGCAGAACGGCGAGGAGTTCGAGAGCTTTCGCTGACTTCATCCTGACCGGCAGCCCCGCCCGCAGGGCAACCACCGGCCCCAATACTCGAAATTCCATGATCGTTAACCTCCAATTCCCGCGACAGTGCGCCGCTAGCGGCTGCATCGGCCGGCACTGGAAAGCATGCCACGGAACGTCGAGCGCCCATTAACGTTCGACTAACGCTTGCAGCTTGGCAATTCCTCGGCCGATCTGCCACGCTGCGATCACCTCACTCCGAGCGCTCCGGCAGATCACCGGGATCCCCTGGCACGTGCGCCTGAATACGGCGACCTGCGAGCCCCGAACGCGCCCAACAATGGCGAATCCGGACGTTGAGCAATAGAACACCCAAACAGGGAGAATCAATGAAACCCAGGCAGCAGAAGCCCGTCCAGCACAGCATCAGCCGCCCCACACAGAGCCGGCGGGCCAAGGCAACGGTGCCGCCCCGGCGCCCCCAGCGGCCCCGCCCCACCTCCCGGCCGGCCCCGCAGTCGGCCTATCTCCTACGCGGTCGGCTTCGGAAGCCGGTCTGTCCGACAGCGCAACGGGCCTACGAGGCCGAGATGTTTGACGAACTTGAGTAAAGCCCAGGCGCTGCGGCAACCAGCCTGAACCGCACCCGCTGCAAAAGCGGGGTGGGGAGGACAGAAGGCGCCCAAGAGGAAGCGGGTCGGGGAACCCCCGGCCCGCTTGCGGCGTTTCCGGAGCCGGCGGACCGGACAAGGGGGTGGCGGGGTGGCGTAGCACGCGGACCGGCACCCAGAGGAGCGACGGCGGGCGGAGGAACCGATGAGACCGCACCGGCGTGAGTGCCGTCACGGGCGTCTGGGGCACACGCGACCACCGTCAGGGGCCGTATCGGAGAGATTCGATACGGCCCCTGATGCGTCTTGCTTGCACCCGCTGCGGTGATGGGACTTCGCGGGTGGTGGGGCTCGTCCCGGGGGGCGAATGGGGTGGACGTCGTGGGGTGGGTGGGGTTGGATCTTGGGTGTGTCCGATGCTGCTGCTCTCGACGGTTGTTCGTCGGTGGGTGATCTGCCGGTTCGGTTTCGGGATGTTGCCTACGTGTATGCCCGTCATCCCGAGGCGGTTGCGGCGGGGGATTTGGGCGGTGGGGCCAACTGTCAGTTGTATGCGTATGCGTTTCTTGGTCATTACGGGCTTTACGTGCCGCCGTTGCGGTCTTCGGAGTTGTGGGCCGAGGAGGAGGTGACTCGGCGGGTCGTCGAGTTCGCGCCCCTGGATCTGTTGTTGTTCGATGGTGGGCCGCGACCGGATCGGGCGCCGGGTTATGGCGCGCATGTCGGGGTGTTTCTGGGGCACGGGCGGGTGTTGCATTTGTGTCGAGAGGTGGGACGGCCCGCGATCTGGGGGTTTGCCGACTTCGCGGCGCGGCCTGCGTATGCGCGGCTGCTCGGGGCGAAGCGGTGTCGCGCGGGGCGGGGCGGCTCGGGCCACTCCGGAGGGTGACGGGGCGCTTCGTACGGTGACGGAACACAACCGGGGCCGGTCGTAGTTGAATTGCGATATGCCCGCTCCCGAGAACACCGCCGCCGATACCGTCGAGACCACACCGTCGATCGCCGAGCCCGCGCCGACCATCCCCGCCTGGGAACGTCGCTACCGGGCGGCTCGGATCAGCCTGCCGCGCTGGGCCGACCACGCGCCCGCGAAGTCCGTCTTCGTCTCCAACGCCTCCGGCACGTTCGAGGTGTACGCGTGGGATCGCGTCACCGGCGAGCAGCGCCGGGTGACCGACCGGCCCAACGGCACCGCGTCGGCCCGGATCAGCCCCGACGGGCGCTGGATCTGGTGGTTCGCGGACACCGACGGCGACGAGTTCGGGATCTGGATGCGCCAGCCGTTCGACGGCGGTGCGGACGAGCCGGCCGTGCCCGGACTGGCGCCGTCCTACCCGGGCGGGCTCGGCCTCGCCATGGACGGCACCGTGGTGGTCGGCCGGATGAGCGACGACGAGGGCTCCTCGATCCACGTCGTACGCCCCGGCGCCGAGCCGGTGACCGTGTACCGGCACGCCGAGTCGGCCTGGTTGTCGGGGCTGTCCGAGGATGGCACGCACCTGGTCATCGCCCACAACGAGCACGGCGACGCGATGCGCTCGTCGCTGCGCGTACTGCGCCTGGACGGCACGCCGGTGGCCGACCTGCACGACGGTCCCGAAGGGGGCCGACCGGACTCCGACCTGTCCTCGATGGGCTTCTCCCCCGTCGCCGGCGACCAGCGCCTGCTGGTCGTGCACCAGCGGCGCGGCCGGGACGAGGTGCTGCTGTGGGAGCCGCTGACCGGCACCGAGACCGAACTCGACCTCGGGCTGCCCGGCGACCTGTCCGCCGACTGGTATCCCGACGGCCGCGCGCTGCTGGTCGACCACGAGCAGCACGGGCGTTCCGAGTTGTACCGCTACGACCTCCAGAGCGGCGAACTCGCCCGGATCGACACCCCGCCCGGCACCATCGGCGGCTCCGGCGCGCGACCCGACGGCAGCGTCGAATACCACTGGTCCAGCGGCTCGACCCCCGCCGAACTGCGCTCGACCGCGGGCGGCGTGCTGCTCACCCCGCCCGGCGAACGCCCGCCCGGGTCGGTCCCGGTCACCGACGCGTGGGTCGAGGGCCCCGGCGGCCGGGTGCACGCGCTGGTGTCCAAGCCGGTGGGCGAGGGCCCGTTCCCGACCGTGTTCAACATCCACGGCGGGCCCACCGCGCACGACGGCGACCACTTCGCCGCCGACGTCGCGGCCTGGGTGGACCACGGCTTCGCGGTGGTCCGGGTCAACTACCGGGGCTCGACCGGCTACGGCAAGGAATGGACCGACGCGCTGCGGGTGCGGATCGGCCTGATCGAGTTGGAGGACATCGGCGCGGTCCGTGCGTGGGCGGTCGAGTCGGGCCTGGCCGACCCGGAGCGCATCGTGCTCTCCGGCGGCTCGTGGGGTGGCTACCTGACCCTGCTCGGCTTGGGCGTGCAGCCCGAGGCGTGGGCCCTGGGCCTGGCCGCGGTGCCGGTGGCGGACTACGTCACCGCCTACCACGACGAGATGGACGTGCTGAAGGCGATGGACCGTACGCTGCTCGGCGGCTCGCCCGAGGAGGTCCCGGAGCGCTGGGCCGCCTCCTCGCCGCTGACCTATGTCGAGCAGGTCCGGGTGCCGGTGTACATCAGCGCCGGCGAGAACGACCCGCGCTGCCCGATCAAGCAGATCGAGAACTACGTCGAGCGGCTGGCACAGCTGGGCAAGCCGCACGAGGTCTACCGCTACGACGCGGGCCACGGCTCGCTGGTCGTCGAGGAGCGAATCCGGCAGATGCGCCAGGAGTTCGCCTTCGTCGACGGGGTCATCGGCCTGCCGGTGCGCAACCCCGCGTAGGTCGCCGCGAGCGCGGGCCGATCACCTCGGCCCGCGCCGGCCGGTCGAGACCCGACCCGGCCGGTCGCTCAAGCCCCGGCCCGGCCGGCCGGTCGAGACCCGGCCCACCCGGGCGCTCGGGTCTCGACGGCGCTCACGCCTCGATGCCCAGCTCCGCGAGCAGCTTCGCCTCCTGCTCCTCCGCGCGCTCGTCCGCCTCCCGGCGCACCACGCGCCACCACACGAACACCGCGGCACCGGCGAACACGAACCACTGCGCGGTGTATCCGAGGTTCTGCCACGCCCGCCCCGAGATGCCGCCGCCCCCGGACGCCTTGGCCGGCGGCATCGGCACCAGCGCGGCCGAGTCGGCGGCCGGGGTCTGCGCGGTCAGCGCGACGAAGCCGTCGGTGAGCGGATAGGGCAGCACGTTGACCAGCTCGGGCGTGCTGATCATGGACACCTGGCCCGGCTTCAGGTCGGTGGCCCGATCCACGTCGGAGGTGTGCTCGGCCTCCGACCACTCCAGTCGACCGGTGACGGTGACCGTGCCTGCCGGCGGCGCGGGCACACTCGCGCCCTCGACCCAGCCCCGGTTGACCACCACCGCGGGCGCGCCGGCCACAAGCAGCGGGGTGACCACGTACGACCCGGTGCGCCCGTCGTGGCGCCGCCCCGGCACGACCAGTTGGTGCGCCGGGTCATAGCTCCCGGTCACCGTGACCGCGCGGCCGCGCGCACCGCCCTCGACCCTGGCGCCCGGCGGCAGCAGTTCGGCGAGCGGCACCGCGGGCGCCACCGACACCTTCTCGCCGCCGTCCCCGCTCCGCTTGTGTTCGCCGTAGCGGTGGAACTGCCACAATCCCAGCGCCGCGCACACCGGGACCGCGACGAGCACGATCACGTGGAAGACCAGCCAGCGCGGCTGGAGCAGGAACCGGTACACCCCCCAACGGTAACCGTCCGCCGACGGGGGCCGATCCCGGGTCTCACCCCACGCGCGCGTACTCCCCGGTCCGGTAGATGTCGGTGCGGTACACGGTGCCGCCACACGTCGGCGTGAGTGTCACCTTGGCCACGTTGAAGTCGTTGGCGGCGAGCGCGTACCCGAGCGCGGGCACCGGCGCCTTGGGCGCGTCGGCGGCACACGTGCCGTCCGCGCCCGGGGGTTGCGGCTTCCACGCGAACTGGAACTCGTACGCCTGCCCCGGTCGCAGCGTGATGCCCTGGGCGGACGAGGACGGCACCGGCAGCGCGGTCGCGGCGTCGGGGCTCGGCGCCTGGACCACCGTCACCTGCACTATCGGATTGCCGGGTGGGGAGACCACGACGACCACGCCGGGGCCGGTCACCACGCAGTCCTTGGCCGCGTTGCTGCGCACCTGGAGCACGCCGTACGCCAGCCCGTCGGCGCGGACCGGGCCAAGGCGCGCCTCCTCCCCGGTCATGTCGACGGTCCGACACGCGGGCGGCGGCTTGACCGGCGGCACCGACTCGCTCGGCGACGCGCTCGACGACGGTGGCGTGCTCTGCCCCGTGCCGGTGCCCGCGCTCTGCCCGCTGGTGGGCGCGATCGAGGAGCCGGACCCGCTGGTGGGACTGCTGCCCCGGGAGGCGGGATGGGTCTGCCCGGCGCCCGGCAGGCCCGCGCTGACCCCCTCGCTCGGCCCCGGCAGCGGCTCGGTCGCGTTGACCGACGACGAGGACGGGCGGACGCCGCCGACATTCGACCTGGAGTCGTCGCCGTCGGTCACCGCGGTGCGCAGGACGGGCGTGCCGACCAGGATCGCCGCGGCCAGCCCGGCGGCGCCGAGCGTGGCCATCCGACGCTGTCTGCGGCGGGCGGGCACGGCGGCGCGCAGCCGGTCGAGGGCGTCCGGCGCGGGCTGCACGTCGGACACGGCCTGGTGCAGCCGTCGGCGTACCTCTGCCGCGAGGTCGTCGGGGTCGGGACCGAGGGTCCCCGGGTCGTTCTTCACGGCGTCTCCATCCGGGCCCGGAGGGCTTCCAGTCCGCGTGAGGCGTACGCCTTCACCGAGCCGACCGACAGCCCGAGCAGATCGGCCACCTGAGCCTCTGTCAGATCAGCGTAATAGCGCAGCACGATCACTTCCCGCTGCCGCCGTTGCAATTCGCGCAACGCCCGTACCAGCACGTCGCGTTCCGCCACGTGGCGCGAACCGTCCTCGGTACTGGTCGAGTTCGGTTCCGGCTTGGAGAGTAGCCGCATTCCCATGATCCGCCGCCGCAGCGTCGACCGGGACAGGTTCACCACGGTCTGCCGCAGGTAGGCCAGCGTCTTGTCGGCCTCGCGCAACCGGTGCCGGGCGGTGTGCACCCGGACGAACGACTCCTGCACCACGTCCTCACACGAATCGGTGTCGTCGAGCAACAGGGAAGCCAAGCGCAACAACGAACCATAGTGCGCGCGGTAGGTCTCGGTGAGGACGTCGATGGAGACGCCCGCGTCAGAGGACACGGAAGCTCCCGAAACGCCCGGTTCCAGCGCGCCGACCACGGGCATGCGAACCGGGCGCAGCACCGGTTCCGCCCTCACGACCATTTCTGCCACGACTGTTGGACACCCGACCCCCCGGGAAGGTTGTATGCGCCTGCGATCCGGGGACGGTCGTCGGCTTCAGCCACACGTCCGCCCACCGTAGTGGGCCGGATGACATGCAGTCAGCTACTCGGGGCGAGGAAGGTCCGCGACGGGACGGTCCGTTGCGGAAAGGTTCGTGACGGAAACGTCCGCTACGGAGAGGTTCGTGGCGGAGAGGCTCGTGGCGCGGTTGCGGTGGCGGTCGCGACCCGCAGCCCGCACGCACGGCAGCCGGCGTCCCCGCCCGGGGAGCGCCGGCTGCCGCGTCGGTTCGCGGAGGGGCCCTAGTCGCGCTCGGTCAGCTCGGCGGCGACGACCTCTGCAATCTGGGCGGTGTTCAGCGCCGCGCCCTTGCGCAGGTTGTCCCCGCACATGAACATGTCCAGCGCGAACGGGTCGTCGATCGAACGACGCACCCGGCCGACCCAGGTCGGGTCGGTACCGACCACGTCGGCCGGCGTCGGGAACTCGCCGTTCTCCGGGTCGTCGCACAGCACGACGCCCGGGGCGCCGTCCAGGATCTCGTGCGCCCGGGCCACCGACACCTCGTTCTCGAACACGGCGTGCACCGCGAGGGAGTGCGTGGTGATCACCGGGACGCGCACGCAGGTCGTGTGCACCTTCAGGTCGGGCAGACCCAGGATCTTGCGGGACTCGTTGCGGACCTTCAGCTCCTCGGACGACCAGCCGTCGTCCTTGAGCGAGCCGGCCCACGGCACCACGTTGAGCGCGAGCGGCGCCGGGAACGGGCCGAAGTCGCCCACCGCACGGCGCACATCGCCGGGCTGGGTGCCCAGCGTACGGCTGTCCGCGACCTTGCCGATCTGCTCGCGCAGCGCGTCGACACCGGGCTGACCGGCGCCGGAGGCGGCCTGGTACGAGGCGACCACCAGCTCCTTGAGGCCCAGTTCGGCATGCAGCGCGCCGAGTGCGACGACCATGGTCAGCGTCGTGCAGTTCGGGTTGGAGATGATGCCGCGCGGCCGTACGCGCGCCGCGGCGGCGTTGACCTCGGGCACCACGAGCGGGACCTCGGGGTCCATCCGGAACGCGCCGGAGTTGTCCACCGCGACCGCGCCCTTGCTCGCGGCGATCGGCGCCCAGTGCGCGGAGACCTCGTCGGGCACGTCGAACATCGCGACGTCGACGCCGTCGAAGCACTCCTCGCTCAGCGCGATCACCTCGACCTCCTCGCCGCGCACGACGAGCTTCTTGCCCGCGCTGCGCGCCGACGCGATCAGGCGGATCTCGCCCCACACGTCCTGGCGGGTGGAGAGCAGTTCGAGCATCACCGTGCCGACCGCGCCGGTGGCGCCGACGACGGCCAGGGTGGGCTTGTCCTTGCGGGTCATCGGCCTGTACCTCCGTAGACGACGGCTTCGCCGGACTGGTCGTCCAGGCCGAACGCGGTGTGCACGGCCTGCACGGCGGCCGGAACGCCGTCGGCACGGCAGACCACCGAGATCCGGATCTCGGAGGTCGAGATCAGCTCGATGTTCACCCCCGCGCCGGTGAGCGATTCGAAGAACTTGGCGGTCACGCCCGGGTGCGAGCGCATGCCGGCGCCGACCAGCGAGATCTTGCCGATCTGGTCGTCGTAGCGCAGCGACTCGAAGCCGATCTCGGCCTGGGCCTTGGTCAGCGCGGTCATCGCGTTCTGGCCGTCCGACATCGGCAGCGTGAAGGAGATGTCGGTGCGGCCGGTGGAGGCCGCGGAGACGTTCTGCACGATCATGTCGATGTTGATCTCGTTGTCCGCCACCAGGCGGAAGATCTTGGCCGCCTCGCCCGGCTTGTCCGGGACCCCGACCACCGTGATCTTCGCTTCGCTGGTGTCGTGGGCGACCCCGGAGATGATCGCGTGCTCCATGTCGTCCCCTTCGGGTTCATCCGTCACCCAAGTGCCGACGAGTCCCGAGAAGGACGACCGCACGTGCACGGGCATGTCGTAGCGGCGGGCGTATTCCACACACCGCAGGTGCAGCACCTTGGATCCGCTCGCGGCCAGCTCCAGCATCTCCTGGTAGCTGATCCGGGAGATCTTCCGGGCCTTCTTCACCACGCGGGGGTCGGCAGTGAAGATGCCGTCCACGTCCGTGTAGATCTCGCAGACCTCGGCGTCGAGCGCGGCGGCCAGCGCGACGGCGGTGGTGTCCGAGCCGCCGCGGCCGAGCGTGGTGATGTCCTTGGTGTCCTGGGACACGCCCTGGAATCCGGCCACGATCGCGATCGCGCCCTCGTCGAGCGCGGAGCGGATCCGACCCGGCGTCACATCGATGATGCGCGCTTTGTTGTGGACCGCGTCGGTGATCACACCGGCTTGGCTGCCGGTGAACGACCGTGCGTCGACGCCCAGGTTTTTGATCGCCATCGCCAGCAGCGCCATCGACATCCGCTCACCCGCGGTGAGCAGCATGTCGAGCTCGCGCCCGGAAGGGATGGGGCTCACCTGCTGCGCCAGATCGATCAGCTCGTCCGTCGTGTCGCCCATCGCGGACACCACCACGACCACTTCGTGGCCCTGCTTCTTGGTGTCGACGATTCGCTTGGCCACGCGCTTGATGCCCTCGGCATCGGCGACGGAGGAGCCGCCGTACTTCTGCACGACAAGGCCCACGTGCGCTCCTCGCTTGATATCTGTGCGGTCGGCACAGTCTAACTAGGCCGCACAGTGGTCAAAGCTTTATTCACATTGTGAGACGTACGTATCACTAAGCGGGCAGTCGGAACCGAACGCCCATGTCGGGACGCCGGAAGCGGCGGCGGCCGCCGTACGCCGGGCCCGGGGTGGGACTCCCCCCGCGCGCGGGCGTGTGCGGCCGAGTGTTGCGGCTCTGCGCGTGTTCAGATGTGCGGGCCGCCGAGGACCACGGCCTCGTCGAGTTGTTCGGCGAGTTCGTCGACCAATTCGTCGGCCAGCGCCTCTCCGGCCGGGTCCAGACTCTCCATGATCGGATCGTCCAGCCGTGCGTGCGAGACCACCGACTGCAGCGCGCGCAGTACGGCGCTCGCGGTGGCACCCCAGTTGGACAGGTACGAGAACTGCCACCACCACAGCGCCTCGCGGTTGCGCCCGGCCCGGTGATGGGCGAGCCCGTGCGCGAGGTCGGCGACCACGTCGGCGACATCGTCGGACAGCCGCGCGGCGACCGGCTTGGACTTGGGCACGTACGGGTCGAAGACCTCGTAGTAGACGTCGATCGGCTCCAGCAGCCGGGACAGCGCCGAGCGCAGCGCGTCGACGTCGGGATCCGGGCCCGAGTCGGGTTCGAATCGGTCGTCGGGCACCACGTCGGCGATCGCGCCGAGCCGGCCGCCCGCGAGCATCAGCTGCGAGACCTCCAGGAGCAGCATCGACACCGCCTGCTCCGGCTCCTCGCCCTTGGCCACCTCTGCGACGGCCAGGACGAAGCTGTCGATCTGGTCGGCGATCTCACTGGTGAATTCGTTCAGGTCGTCAGACATCGAGCAGTCGTCTCCCCTCGAAGGCACGCCCGAGCGTGACCTCGTCGGCGTACTCCAGGTCGCCCCCCACCGGCAGCCCGCTGGCCAACCGGGTCACCCGCAGACCCATCGGCTTGCACAGGCGAGCCAGATACGTCGCGGTCGCCTCTCCTTCCAGGTTCGGGTCGGTGGCCAGGATCAACTCGGTCACCGTGCCGTCCGCGAGCCGGGTCATCAGCTCACGGATCCGCAGGTCGTCGGGGCCCACACCCTCGATCGGGCTGATCGCGCCGCCGAGCACGTGGTAGCGGCCCCGGAACTCGCGGGTCTTCTCGATCGCCACGACATCCTTGGACTCCTCGACCACGCAGATCACCGCAACGTCGCGTCGCGGATCGCGGCAGATTCGGCACTGCTCCGACTCCGCCACGTTGCCGCATGTGACGCAGAACCGCACCTTGTCCTTGACCTCGGTGAGCGCGTGCACGAGGCGCCGGACGTCGGCCGGGTCGGCCGCCAGGAGGTGGAAGGCGATGCGTTGCGCGCTCTTCGGCCCTACACCGGGCAGTCGGCCCAGCTCGTCGATGAGGTCCTGTACGACGCCTTCGTACACCTACCGTCTCCCTGCTTGCTCTGGTTGTGGGTGGGTTCGTTGTCGGTGGGTTCGTTGTCGGTGGGTTCGTTGTCGGTGGGTTCGTTGTGGGTGGGTTCTTGTCGGTGGGTTCGGCTTTCGGTCGGGCGGATCCGGCTCACATGCCGGGCAGGCCCAGCGGGCCGCCGGCACCCATGCCCTGGGCGAGCGGGCCCATCAGCTGGGACTGCATCTCCAGGGCGGCACGGTTCGCGTCGCGCACCGCGGCGACGATCAGGTCGCCGAGGGTCTCCGTGTCCTCAGGATCCACCGCGGACGGCGAGATCTCCAGAGCCAGCAGCTCGCCGGCGCCGGATACGGTCGCGGTCACCAGGCCGCCACCGGCGCTCCCGGTCACCTGTGTGCGGGCGAGTTCGTCCTGCGCCGCCATCAGGTCCTGCTGCATCTTCTGCGCCTGCTGCAGCAGCTGCTGCATGTCGGGCTGGCCACCACCGGGAAACACCTGGACACCCTTCGTCGCTCGCACGCGGCCTCGCACCGCCTCGGGCGGACCGCTTCAGCGTGCCCGTCCTGCGGTCGAGCCTACGGCTCCGCGCGGGGCGGACGCGCGGCGACGGCACGGTTCGCCGGCTCAGCTGGTCGGCGACTCGTCGATGATGGTCGCGCCCAGCTCGCGGGCGAGCAGTTCGTGGGTGGACTGGCCGCCGTCGTCGGCGAGGTCCTCGTCGTCGTAGCGGCCGAAGTCCTCGGGGATGTCGAAGTCCGGCTCGGGGGGCGGCGGGGGTGGGGCCTGCTGGGGTTGCTGGGGTTGCGGGCGGGCGGGCGGCTGCGGCGGTGGGGTGGTGGCGGGGCGGGGCTGGGTCGCGGTCTGGGTCGGGGCCTGCGGCGGGGCGGGGGCGCTCGCGGGCGCCGGCGGCGGGGTGCCGGGCCAGGCGCCGGGCGCGGGGGCGGCCGGGGCGGTGGGCTGCCGGTCGGCCGGGGGCATCGGGGCCGGGGTCGGTGCGGGGGCCGCGCGGTGGGTGGGGGCGGCGGTGCCCTCGCCGGCGACGACGCAGTCGATCCGCCAGTCGAGGCCGAACGCGTCCAGGACGGCCTGGCGCACGATCTCGTCGCGCCCGCTGCTGCGGAAGCCCTCGCGGGTGCCGGCCTGCTCGAACGCGAGGGTGAGCGTGGTGCCGTCGAAGCCGGCGACGGTGACGGTCTGAAGCATCATCCAGGCGACCCGGTTGCGGGCTCGGACGGCGTCGAGGATCTGCGGCCACATCTCGTGGACGCGGGTCAGGTCGCCGGCGGAGGCGGGAGCGGGGGGCGCCTGGGGCGGGGGCTGGTGGGCTTGGGGCTGCTGGGGAGCGGGCGGGCGACCCTGGGCGGGGGGCAGGCCGGAGCCGGCGGCGCGGGCCTGGGGCCAGGCGCCGGGCTGTTGGGGCTGCTGGGGCTGAGGTTGTTGGGGCTGCTGCTGCGGCTGCGGCTGTTGTACGGGCGGCGGCGGGGCCTGGGGCGGGGCCGGGGCGGCGGCCTGCTGTCGGGCGGCGGGCGTGGGCGCGTCGGTGCGGGCGGGCTCCGGACCGGCGGGCGCGGCCGGCGCGGCGGGGAGGCCGCCGACGGAGACGCGGCGCTCAAGGCGTTCCAGGCGCGTCTGCAGGCCCTGCTCACCGGAGTCCACGGCGGGCAGCAGGACGCGGGCGCAGATCAGCTCCAACTGCAGCCGCGGCGCGGTGGCGCCGCGCATCTCGGTGAGGCCGGTATTGACGATGTCGGCGGCCCGGGTGAGCCCGGCCCGGCCGAACTCGGCGGCGTGCCGGACCATCCGCGCCAACTGATCGGCCGGCACGTCGATCAGGCCCTTGTCGGCCGCGTCGGGCACCGCGGCCAGGATCACCAGGTCGCGCAGCCGCTCCAGCAGGTCGGCCACGAACCGACGCGGGTCGTAGCCCCCCTCGATCACCCGGTCGACCAACTCGAACGCGGCCCCGCCGTCCTGCGCGACGAACGCCTCGACCACGTCGTCCAGCAACGACCGGTCGGTGAATCCGAGCAGGGAGGTGGCCATCGCATAGGTGACCCCGTCGTCGGCGGCCCCCGCGAGCAACTGGTCCATCACCGACATCGAGTCCCGGACCGACCCGGCCCCCGCCCGCACGACCAGCGGCAGCACGGTCGGCTCGACCCTGATCCCCTCGGCCTCGCACACCGACGCCAGGTGATCGCGCAGCACGCCGGGCGGCACCAACCGGAACGGATAGTGGTGCGTCCTGGACCGAATGGTCCCGATGACCTTCTCCGGCTCGGTGGTGGCGAAAATGAACTTCAGGTGCTCCGGCGGCTCCTCGACCACCTTGAGCAGCGCGTTGAAGCCCGCCGACGTGACCATGTGCGCCTCGTCGATGATGTAGATCTTGTAGCGCGAACTCACCGGCGAGAAGTGCGCCTTCTCGCGCAGGTCGCGCGCATCGTCCACACCACCGTGCGACGCCGCGTCGATCTCGATCACGTCGATGCTGCCGGGCCCACCGAGCCCCAGATCCCGACACGACTGGCACTCGCCACAGGGCGTCGGGGTAGGCCCCTGCTCACAGTTGAGACACCGGGCGAGAATGCGCGCACTGGTGGTCTTGCCACACCCCCGCGGCCCGCTGAAGAGGTAGGCGTGATTGACGCGATTGTTGCGCAGGGCCTGCATCAGGGGTTCCGTCACGTGCTCCTGCCCGATGACCTCTGCGTAGGTCTCGGGGCGATAGCGACGGTAGAGGGCGAGCGACACGCCCCCGACGATAGCCGGGCCGAACGACAGACGCGGAACGCCCGACCACCCCCACCGCCCCCGCCCGTACCCGAACCCCACCCCGAGTCGGGTACTGTAGGCGCCGGACCCCCCGTGCGGCGGTATCCCTCCTGAACCTCCCCAGGGCCGGAAGGCAGCAAGGATAGGGAGGCTCTGCCGGGTGCACGGGGGGTTCACTGCATCCCACCCCCACTCGAATAGGGGTGCGCGAGCATCCACGGACCTCCTGTAAGCTTCCGCACGGAGGATTCGCCTAGTGGCCTAGGGCGCACGCTTGGAAAGCGTGTTGGGTTCACCCCCTCACGAGTTCGAATCTCGTATCCTCCGCAGCCGCCTGAACAGGCGAAACGAAGAGCCGAGCCGCGAATGCGGCTCGGCTCTTCGGTGTGCGCTGGTTGCAGTTCTGGTTGCATTTACAGGCGATATTAAGGACAACTCGACGGACAAGCAGGCGCCCGCCCGTCACCCCCGCGGGCAGTCGGCACCGACCTGCACGGCGGAAGTCCTGCGGAACCTGGCGGTGGATGTCGCGGCGGTTGCCGACGGCCAGGACCCACACGCTCAGCTGACGGTCCTCAGCGGTGTGGACAACGCAGTGGTCACCGACCCCGGCCAGGAAAGTGATGGCCCTCAACGAGTAGATCCCCGAGTGGACAGACTCGTCGAAGGCCGGGCTCGCGCACACGAACTCGCTGACAGTCCAGAGCGTCCCCGGCATCGGCGCCGTTCTGGGCGCGGGGTTTCTCGCGGTCGGCGGCGGCTGGGAGGAGTTCGCCTCGCCGGACGCCTTGACGGCCTTCACCGGCGCCACTCCCGCGCCCGGCGCTTCGTGTCACGGCCTCGTGTCGACTCCGGCCTCGCCGGAAAGGTTCCATGTCGAGGCCAACCAGGCCAGGTCGGCTCCGGCCTGACGACGGGTCGCCCGCTCGCGCGAGAACAGCTCCTCGGTCTTCGTCAGCACCAGCGTGTATGGGCGTCCCTGCCGCCTGGTCCGATGGTCCACGGGCAACTCGGCCGCGTCTATCCTGCTGTGCACGTGCCGCCGCCCGTCCTTCGCCAGCGGCCACTCCAGCGTCCGCCGCGAACGGGAGCCGAGAAAGGCACCCAGGGTGCCGCACAGATCGCAGCCGCACCCGGTCCACGCCACCGACCAGTCGTCTGCGGCGCGTGGCACCCGTCGCACGAGCGCGCCGAGCCGGTCCCCGCACTCCCGTGCCACCGCCGCCGGCCCCGCTGCCCGGGGCTCGCCCTCCGTCTGTTCCCGCGCCGCGTGGCTCAGCATCGGCAGCAGGCACTCGAGGACCGTGTCCGGGCAGGAACGCAACGCCGCCATGATCCGACCGCGCAGCTGAGCCTCGGTCGCTTCCAGGATGCGCAGCAGGGGCAGGCTCAGCCGCTCCAACCGCGCGCGGCGGATCTCGGCCGGCCCGGTTTCGGTCCACAGCCGCAGCTCACCGTCCAGCTGGGTCCAGGCCCCGGTCGACAGCAGCCGGGCCACCGCCGGACTCCCGGCGGAGCACAGCGCCGCGCACAGCTGGGGAAGCCGCTCGGTCCAGCCGTACCGGTGTTCCTCGAAGTGGCTGTGCGCGCCACCGAACCAGCCCGCGGTGACCTGGCCCAGCCAGGGGACGCCGTACCGCTTCGCCACCGCGGCCAGGTCGTCCGTGTGTTCCGGAGTGAGCGCGTCGATCCGGAACGGCTCAAGGAGCATCGCGGCGGTCCCGGACGTCTGAAGGCCCTCGGCCACCCGTAGCGCGCTCCCCAGCTGCCCGGGCTGTACGCCACTACCCTTCCAGAACGGTGCGAGGGACTCGGCCGCGGCGCGTGCGCTCTCCCGGTCACCCGTGGTGATACGGGCCTGCAGTTCCTCGAGTGCCCACCGCGATCCGGCCTCGCCGCGCGCCGCGAAGGCCCGCTCTCGTGGCCACACCACGACCGCGGCCCGCCGATACCAGCGGTCCAGCGTGTTGCCGTAGTTGCCCATGTAGCCCTCGTACTGGGAGTCATAGGGCTTCAGGTCCGCGCTCGGGGTACTGGCGCAGCTCTCGTAGTCGCGGACGTGCAGCGAAATCTGCTCGCCGCCAGCGCCGTCCGGACCGGTCCACCAGCCGAGGGTGATCTCGTCGTCGAGAAGCTCGCCGAGCTCGTAGTCCTCGTCGGCACCAGCGGCCTCGACCGCGGCTGCGTCCTCTCCCTCTCCGTCTTCGTCCTCCTCTTCGTCGTCGTAGCCGTAGTCGTCCCAGGGGTCGTACCCGGCGGGATTGGCGTCCCAGGTCTCCTTCACCTCGGCGAGGGCGAGTACGGCCTGGCACTCCGCCTGGGCCGCCGCGGCGCGCAGCAGCGCGGCACGCTCCGCGTCGGCGCCCTTAAGCCGGTCCCAGCCGAGACCCCGTTGGGTGTACTCGTGATCGAGCAGGTAGACAAGCCGACGGGGCGGATCGAGGTCCCGGCCGCCATAGCGCGGTCTGGCCGGGGCGTTGAAGTGCTGCTCCAGGCAGTGCGCAATGTCGTCGAGCAAGCCGGACTCCTGCTCCGGGGCCCCTAGCTCGGCCAGCAGGTTGAACGTGAGGGTCACCCGGTAGCCGCTCCTGACCCGTGTCACCTCGTGTGGGCAGTCGGCGTAGAAGGCCACCAGGCTCAGCTCCGTCTTCGACGCACGGTAGGTCCGGTTCTGCCCGGCGTGCCCGATGACCAGCTCGCCGCCGGTATGTGCCGAGGGCAGCGACAGCACCAGCGTGCCCACCATGGCGTCGTCCTTCTCCGAGTCCTGGTGGGGGAGGAAGAACTGCCCCTTGCCGTATACGAGAAGCGCGTGCGGCTCGGCCCTCAGCCTGCTCCGGGCAGGCAGCCCGAGTTCGCCCCGGAAGTACTCCAGCGCGCCGTCGAGCAGCGTCGGCCAGGCCGGGCCGCCCAGCGTGACCTGGTCCGGCGGGATCTGCCACGTGTCGCGCACACTGCTGTCGCTCAGGGTGTCCTCCCCCCGGCCGAACAGCGCCGGACGCGCCACCGCGATGAGCTTCTTCACCTGCGGCGCACGCAGCGGCAGGCGCACCGGTCCGACACCGGCCACCTCAAGGCCGACACCGTCGGCCGATGCTTCGAGCCGGGCGCTGAACTCCGCCGCCTTCGACCCGCCCAGCAGCACCCCCAGTCGCTCCCTCGCACTCTTGGCCATCGCTGCGCCCTCCCTGTTCCCACGGCCGTGCCGCCTCGCCCCGACTTTACGGAGCGGCGGGACTGTGGGTGGCCGTCTCACCCGTACGGGAACGCCTTCCCCGGCACGGACGGGCGGCCGGGAAACGCCCGGATCGGGCCCGCATGCCCACGCACGTCCCCCGTCCGGGGACAACGGGAACAGCCGATCCCGGCGTCTGACGCCCCGGCGCTGCGGAACAATGGCCCCGTGCACGACGATGATGCTCAACTGCTGTACCAGGTTCGGTCGCTGCGGGAGAAGGGCAGCGGACCGAAGCAAATCGCGCGGGCCCTCGGGCTGAAACCGGCCCGGGCGAGCTCGCTGGTGCGCCAGGTGGCCCACGAACAGCAGACCACGGCCGAGCCGGCCAAGCGCCCGGTGGTGGGCTGCTGGGTGAACGCCGGCTGGACCACGGACCTGGAGCTGTCCGAGGCCCCCGACTGGGCGCGCGCCGACGCCGAGGGCGCCGGGGATCCCGAGGCCGCCGGTTTCGCCCAGGTCCTGATCGCCCGCCGGGAGCGGGCCAGCCGGGTCACCGTCTGCGGGTTCCTGGTCGACGTCTACTGCCTCGGCGTCAAGGACGCCGGCGGCCCACAGGTGATGGGCGGGGGATCGCTGGACGCCTACGTACGCGACTACTACCGGGCGTTCGGCCGGCCTCCGCTGCGGATCAGCCTGGATCAGGCGCAGAGCATCGTGCACGGTGGTGTGGCCTACGCCCGCGCCCTCGGCTTCGAGCCCGCGCCGGACTTCGCGCAGGTCTCCGTACACCTCGGCGAGCCTGGCCCGGCCGCCCCGAGAATCGGCTTCGGCCGCCAGGGGAAGCCGTTCTACATCAACGGCCCACGCGACGACGCCCAAAAGATCGTACGCACGCTGGAGCGCACATGCGGCGCGGGCGATTACGACTACCTCGTGGGGACGAGGTCTCTGTGACCAGCAACCACGACGAGCGGCGGGTACGCACGACCGAGACGAGGCGCAGGCCAACCTGAAGGCGGTGCTCCAGCTGTGCGCGGCAGGCCGACTGCGCTGCAGTGAGAAGACGCTCCGCCCGTTCGCGGCGACGGTCAAGGCGGTCGCGGAAGCACTCGGCGGCGACTTCTACGCCGAGGAGCCGATCGCGTCCTTCGCCTGGCCGCTGCTGCTCCAAGCCGGCGGACTCGCCGAACTCACCTCCGGAAACTCGCACTGACCGCACGCGGCAGGGCGGCGCTGACCAAACCGGCACACGACACGCTCGCCCTGCTGTGGCGGCGCTGGCTCAGCCGCGGCGTGATCGACGAGTTCTCCCGGGTCGAAGCGATCAAGGGCCGGCTCGCGGCGAACGTCCTCACCGCCGTCAAGCCGCGCCGAGCCGTGTGGGCCCTGACCTCAGCCTCGCTGTTCGCCGCCGCCGACACGGGCCGCGATCTCGCCGAACTCCGCCGGTATCTGGACGACGCCGCCCGCCGCGCCGGCCAGGTCCGTGACACTGGGCCGGTGCACCTCATCGAGTGCGCGGACCCCGCCGTCGCGGCTCTCCTCGCCACCGACCGCCCCACCCGCGCCCACTGCACCCGCCTCGGTGAACGCCACCTCGCCGTCCCCCTCGACAAGCTCCCCGCCTTCCGCAAGTCCGCCCTGGCCCAGGGCTACCCCGCCGGCTGACCAGCCTCAACAGGCAAAACGTTGCCCCCGGTCGCCCTGCGACCGGGGGCGACGTCGTTGTCGGTCTCGGTTCTGGCCTCGGTTGCAGCGCGTCAGCCCCTCGCTCCCGTCCCCGGCCTTCGCGCGCCGAGCCGGCGCCGGGCGCTTCGGCGGCATCGCGGGTTGCGGCGTCAGGCGGTGTGCAGGAGCCGGGCGAGCCAGTCGGTGCGGGTGCGGCGGGCCGTGGCCGAGATGTGCGCCTGCGGGTACAGGGCGTCGAAGCCGTGGAAACCGCCTGCCCAGACGTGGAGTTCGGCCTGTCCGCCGGCCGCCCAGATCCGGGTGGCGTAGTCGGTGTCCTCGTCGCGGAACACTTCGGCGGAGCCGGTGTCGATGTAGGTGGTCGGCAGGTTCGAAAGATCGGCGGCCAGCGAGGGTGAGACGTACGCGGGCACGTCGTCATCGGCGAGGTCGCCGAGAACGCAGCGCCAGCCGAAGTCGTTCATCTCGCGAGTCCAGACGCCGGGCCCGCCGGAGTACTGGTGGCTGGAGGTGCTGGTGTTGCGGTGGTCGAGCATGGGGCAGGTCAGTATCTGCGCGGCGATCGCCGGAGTGCCGAGGTCGCGGGCCAGCAGGGTGACGCCGGCCGCCAGGCCGCCGCCCGCGCTGGCTCCCGCGACGATGATCCGGGCGGGATCGACGCCCAGTTCCTCGGCGTGTTCGGCCACCCAGAGCAGTCCCCGGTAGCAGTCGTCGACGGGGACGGTGCCGGTGGCCTCGGGCGCCAGCCGATAGTCCACGGACACCACGACCGCGCCGAACTCGTCGAGCCACTCCAGCGGGATGTCGATCTGCGAGAAGCGGTCACCCATCACCATTCCGCCGCCGTGGATCCAGTAGACGCAGGGCGCGGCGGTGGTGCGGTCGGCGCTCCCGGGGGTGAAGACCGACAGGGGTATCGGAGTGCCGTCCTTGGCGGGCACGGTGACCTCGCGCCGGTCGACCCGTCGGTCGGCGAGCAGGGACTCGACCGGCGTCGAGGGGTACTGCCGCAGTTGTGCGAGCAATTCCATGGTGAGCTCGGGCATCAGCGGCATGTCGGAGAGGAGGTCGCGCAGTTCGGGGTCCAGAGCGGGGCGCGCTGTGGTCATGGTCGTCGGCCTTTCGCGGGGTGGTGCGGGGGCGTTCGGGCGGGATCTCGGGTGGAGCGGGGCCGCCTCGGCAGGCACCGGGGCGGCCTTCCCGGGGCCTGGAAGGCGGCCTTGCCGGGACCTAGAAGGCGGCCTTGCCGCAGACCGGGACGTAGTCGGTGTTCTCCGGTTCCTTGGCCAGCAGTTCGCCGATCCGCGCCACGATCGCCTGGGCGGCCTCGCCGGCGAACGTCCGGTGGTGGTCCTCCTCGGTGGTCCATCCCTCGGTGACGTGGACGACGTCGGGGTCGGAGGCGGACCGCGAGACCAGGTAGACGACGCAGTGCTCGCTCGCGCCGGGGCTGCCGTCGTCCAGGCCCGTCGACAGCAGATCGACCAGCCGGTCGCCCATGCCGGGAGCGGCGGTCAGAGTGGCATTGAATCCGTAGTTGGCAATCATGGGGAGCCTTCTTCGTTTCGGTGGAGTGGGCTGGTTCCATTCAATGCCTCTGACCTGCGGAAACGTTAGAATGATTCTCTCCCGCTCTTGCACGATCCTCGCGAACCTGGGAGTGCTCTCACGCATTGCTGCTGAAATGGGCGCATGTCCCTCGATGAGTTCCGCGACCTGCTGGCCCGGCACGCCCGCCCCGACTGGACCACCGCCGTCGACGGGGTCCTGATCTCGAAGGTCGACCGGCCCGACCCGCCCGCGCCCTCCATGTCCGGCACGGTCCTGGCGGTCATCGCCCAGGGCGCCAAACGGCTCGCGCTGGGCGACCGGGTCTACGAATACGGGCCGGGGCAGTACCTGGTCGCCTCCGTCGACCTGCCCGTCACCGGACAGTTCACCCAGGCCGACCCCGGCCGCCCGGCGCTGGGTTTCGGGCTCGTCCTCGAACCGTCCGCCGTTGCCGAGCTCCTGCTGCAGGCCGGCCCCGGAGACATGCCCCGCACCGGCGGAGGCCCGCCGTCGGGGATCGCCGTCAGCAATGCCCCGTCCGCCCTCCTGGACGCGGTGGTCCGGCTGCTGCGCCTGCTCGACGAACCCCGCGACCGCGCCGTACTGGCCCCGCTGATCAAACGCGAGATCCTGTGGCGCGTGATCACCGGCGAGCAGGGTGCGACGGTGCGCCAACTGGGCATCGCCGACAGTGGCCTCAGTCATGTCTCACGCGCCGCACGCTGGATCCGTGAGCATTACGCCGAGCCCTTCCGGGTCGAAGACGTGGCCCGCTTGTCCGGCATGAGCGCCTCCGCGTTCTACCGCAACTTCCAGGCGGTGACCGCGATGAGCCCCATCCAGTTCCAGAAGCAGATCCGGCTCCAGGAGGCACGACTGCTGCTGGCCACCCACCCGGGCGACGTCGCCGGGGTCGGCCGGCGCGTCGGCTACGACAACCCGTCGCAGTTCAGCCGCGAGTACCGCCGCCGGTTCGGCGCGCCCCCGGGCCGGGACGCGGTCCGCCTGCGGGACGCCGCCCGCAGCCCGGCAAGCGTCATGCCCTAAGTGCGGTCGGACAGAATGGGAGAATCGTGCAAGGAAGGGCGAGGATAGTTCTACTGTTTTCCCAGTTCAGAGCGATTCAATGGGATCACTGAAACCCCCGCCGAGCAGGAATGAACATTCCGGTTCGCGGATCCCACCGCATCGCAAGGGGCACGACATGAACACCGTTCTGATCACCGGGACCTCGTCCGGCTACGGCCGCGCGACCGCCCTCCACTTCCACGCGCAGGGGTGGAACGTCATCGCGACGATGCGCAGCCGGCGTCCGGATGTCCTGCCCGAGTCGGACCGGCTGCGCATCGTCGAACTGGACGTGACCAAGCCCGAGACGATCACCGCCGCGCTCGAGGCCGCCGGGCCGATCGACGCCCTGGTCAACAACGCCGGCGTCCCCTCGATCAGCGTGTTCGAGGGCACCCCGATGGCCCGTGTGCGGGAGGTCTTCGAGACCAATACGTTCGGCGTGATGGCCACAACGCAGGCGGTGCTGCCCCAGTTCCGCGAGCGCGGATCCGGCGTGGTGGTCAACGTGACCTCCAGCGTGGTGCTGGGCGACATGCCCCTCTCGGCCGTCTACAAGGCGAGCAAGGCGGCCGTCGAGGGGTTCACTTCGTCCCTCGCGCTCGAACTCGCACCCTTCGGCGTACGGGCCAAGACGGTCCAGCCGGGCGCCTGTCTGACGACGAACTTCGCGGGGAAGGCCATGGACGGCGGGCCGCTGGACGAGCTGGTCCCGCCGCCCTACACGCCGTTCGCAAGGAAGGCCATGGCCGACTTCACCGGCCAGGATCTGTTCACCCAGGAGAGCGACGTCGCCGAGACGGTCTGGCGCGCCGCCCACGACACGACCGGCCGACTGCGTTTCCCGGCCGGCCCCGACGCCGTCCGGCTCGCCCAGGCGACGTGACCGAACCGGACGCGTGCTCACGTGCACCGGCGTGGGGCTGTCCGAGACAGGCATGGGGGACTCGATCCGCTGGGCGCGGCGACCGTCTTCACCCGCCGGCAGCGGCGCTGTACGCGCCTTCCTCCCAGAGCTGCCACAGACCGCCCGCAGCATCACCGAGTCGTGGAGCGCAGGCCCCGAGAACCTCGGGGGCGCAGGAGAGTTGTCAGCCTGATCAACTGCGATGTGACATGCGGTTTTCCGCGAGTCGAGACAGACGAGCAGCGTCCCGATCCCGGTCCGGGTGGTGCCTGGACCGGGATCGCGATCGCGTGGCCGGTGGTCATCGCCCAATGGACGGCGGCCTGTTCGCCCGCAGGGAGCGTCTCCCACCGTCCGCTCTCGACGAGACGATCCCTCATGAGCAACCCGGCGGATCGGGACGCCTCGGCGATCTCCGCCCAGGACTCCATCCGCCGGCGCCCCAGCAGCGCGACCAATGGCAGATCCACTCGGCACTCGGCCCCCGAACTACCCCAGTCGGCGGGCTTCATAGCCGCATCGACTTCCTCGAACGACCGCCGCACCTGCGCCGGCCCGGCCGGCGTGGACCGTGGGCTCGAGGGCGTCGGTTGTGAATGTGCCGGCAGGGTCCGATGGGGGACGCTGTCGGCGGCGTCACCCGGATGGCAGGCCACAGGCGTGCCGGCGGGGCGTCCGGGGCACACGGGCCCGGTCAGGAGCATGATCGAGAACCAGTTCAGTGGGAGAGCCCATCATGCGGACGAACACGGTGCTCCGCGGTGTCGCTGTCGCGGTGGGACTGATCCTGATCGCCTGCGCATTCGTGCTCGCGTACGTCATCACGCCGAATTATGTGGTTCGACTGCCCGACGACACCGACGCCAAGCGGTCCTACATCGGCAGTTTCAGAACCCTGCTCGACGCCCAGGAGGTGGCGAAGGGCAGCCTTGCGACAGCCGTCAAACGAGACGTCCCCCTGGCCATCGAACGGACCGTGAAGGTCGAGGCGACCTCGGGCAACACGGCCCTGGCCGGCGACGCCCGGACGACGACCGCCGCAGGCGTTCAGGTCGAGAAGACGGACTGGAAATACGCCGTCAACCGCAAAACGCTCGAGCCGGCCGGCAGCCACCCGGCGGACTGGACGGTGGTCGAGGCCCAGGGCCTGACGGTGAGTTGGCCGCTCGGCGCGAAGAAGCGGACGTACACCGGCTGGCGGCCGGAAACCAGGAGCACGACCCCGCTGACCTACACACGCACGGAGAACAAGTCGGGACTCGGCACCTACGTGTACGAGGCGCGTCTGCAGCCGACTCGGATCACCGACGCCCAAGTGCTCGCCGGTCTGCCGCCGGCCGTCCCCAAGGCCACCCTGGCCCTGGTCGCCCAGCTCGGGACCGTACCGCCCGCCGCCAAGGAGCAATTGGCGGCGCTGTTGCCCACATTGAGCGATCCGGTACCACTCGCCTACACGCTGGCGAGTGCGGATACCTTCTGGGTCGCCCCCGAGACCGGCATCGTGATCGACACGCAGCGGTCCCAGCAGCGCGTGGCCGGAGTCATCGCCCCGAGCGGCGGCGCCTTCCTCCCGCTGCTGCCGGTCTCCGACGTCTTCTACCAACAGACCCCCGGGTCCGTGAAAGCCGCCGCGAACGACGCCCGTGACGGCCACGACTTGATCGTGCTCGTCGGTACCACCCTCCCCATCGTGCTGGGCGTGGTCGGCGCGCTCCTGGTTGCCGCGGCGCTGCTCATCCGACGTCGTCGCCGCCGCCCCGAACCGCTGCGGACGCCCGACACCCCTTGAGTTCGGCCGTCTTCGACACCCGTCCACCAACCAGGCTTGCACCTGCTCCCCGCCAGGCCAGGAGGCCGGCGGAGCGCCCCGGGCGCCACGACGGCGACCCCCGCGCCGGCCATACCCGGAGATCACCGGCCGCGGCGATCTCCGGGACCGTCGTTCTCCACAGGATTGAGGACAGGGGAAACACCCCGTTCCAAATCCCGGGAGAACCGCTCATGACCAGGACTGCCTTCCACCTCGCCCCGGCCCTCATGGGCGCCTACGGTGTCGTTCGTCTCGTCGACTGCATCGACGGGCAGCACGGTCCCGGCCCCGCCTGGACCATCGGCCACCTGCTCTTCCTCGGGTCCCTGCTCCTGTACGGCGTGGTCATCGCGGGACTGCGCCGCCGGATCCTCGACGCCGGAGCCGGCGGCCCGGCCCGCCGGATCACCGCCGGCGTGCACCACCGTGGCCGCCGTCGGGCCGGCCGCGTTCGTCCGCGTCGACGTCGTCGACATCGTCGTCGGGCTGAAGGCGGCCGACGCGGCCGAGAAGAGCGCGTTGTCCGACCGGTACGCCGATGTCCCCGCGGTGATCCCCCAGGCGTTCCACGAGGTCGGCCCGGTGTTCTTCATGCTCGGCCTGCTCGCGCTGTTCGTGCAGTACGCGGTCGTCGGCCCCCGGCGCGGCCTCGCCTCGGCGGCTGCCCCGGTGCTGGTCCTGGTGGGCTTCGTGGCCATCATGGCCGACCTGAACCTCCTCCCGATCGGCGCCGCGCTGATCTGGGTCGCCCTCGTCCCGCTCAACCGTGCCGACGCCGTGACGCCGGTCCGCCGGGACGTTTCGGTCACCGCCACGGCCTGAGGGGTGGTGGCGCGGACGGTACGGCGCAACCGGTGCTTCCCCGGGTCGCGGCCGTGACGTTAACCGTCAGGTTAACGCGCCTTGCGGAAACGGCCGTTGCCGACGATCCACCCGAGATCAGATGGTTGACCTGCGGCGACGCCCTCGTGGCCGCGTCGTCGAGGTGACTCGCAACCAGGAGGACGCGCCATGGAACACCTGCAGACCGGTGTGCTGCTCACCGCCCTTGTCACCGCGGGGCTGATGGCCGGACTGTTCGCCGCCTTCTCCTACTCGGTCATGCCGGGTCTCGGCCGGTCGTCCGACCACACGTTCGTCGAGGCGATGCGGGGCATCAACAAGGCCATCCTCAACCCGGTCTTCATGCTTCCGTTCATGGGCACGATCCCGCTCCTCGGTCTGGCCGCCGTCCAGGCCTGGCGCGACCAGGGTCGGCCCGTGTTGCCCTGGGTGCTGGCGGCGCTCGCACTGTACCTGGTCGCCTTCGTGGTCACCGCCGGCGTCAACGTGCCCCTCAACAACCGACTCGCGGAGGCCGGTGATCCCGACCGGACCGGGCAATCGGCCGCGATCCGCGCGGACTTCGAGGGCAAGTGGGTCACCTGGAACATCGTCCGCGCGTTCCTGCACACGGCGGCGTTCGCCTGCCTGGCCTGGGCGCTGATCGTGCACGGCGCGCACCGGTAGTACGGCGGCGGGAGCGCCGACGCATCGGCAACGCGGACCGTCGATACCCCGGGTATGCCTGGGGATACCCGGGATCCGCCTGCCTCCCGGAGTGCCCTCGGCCGCCCATATTGATGGACTTCGCATACCGCCCGAACCGTGGCGGCGAGCGGGGGCCGGGAGGACGAAGTGGGCGGCACAGGTGGCAAAGTGGAGTACGCGCCGAGGAATTCGGAGCCGCTACGGCCCGGTCCGGCGCGGCCCGATGTACCGGTCCTGGAGATGCGGCAGGCGGTGCGCGGGTACGGCAGCGGCGACGCACGGGTGCGGGCGCTGGACGGTGTGGACCTGTCGCTCGCGGCCGGCGCCTGGGTCGCGGTGATGGGGCCGTCGGGATCGGGCAAGTCGACGCTGCTGCACTGCGCCGCCGGACTCGACACGCTCGACTCGGGCCGCGTCACCCTCCTCGGTGAGGACATGACGGACGCGGACGACCGGCGCCTGACCCGACTGCGGCGCGGCACGGTCGGGTTCGTGTTCCAGAACTTCAACCTGGTCGCGTCCCTGACTGCCGAACAGAACGTGGCGCTGCCGCTGCGGCTGGCGGGGCGCAGGGTGCGGCGCGAGGACATCCGGTCCGCGCTCGCCGACGTCGGGCTTGCGGACCGGGGACGGCATCGTCCCCGCGAATTGTCGGGTGGGCAACAGCAGCGCGTCGCGCTGGCGCGGGCGATGGTCACCCGGCCCCGGGTGCTGTTCGCGGACGAGCCGACCGGCGCGCTCGATTCGGCGTCCGCCCGCACCGTGTTGGGGCTGTTGCGGGGCATGTGCGACGACGCGGGACAGACGATCGTCATGGTCACGCACGATCCGGTCGCCGCCGCGGCCGCCGACACCGTGGTGTTCCTCGCGGACGGGCGGGTGGTCGATCGCATCGAGCGGCCGTCCGCGCGGCACGTCGCCGATCGCCTCGTGTCGCTGGAGGTGTGAGCCGATGTTCACGCTCTCCTGGAGCACACTGCGCGACCGCAAGCAGTTGTTCGCGGGCGCGCTGGTGGCCATCGCGCTGGGCGTCGCGCTCGTCCAGGCCTCGCTGCTGGTGTTGATGTCGGTGTCCGATCCGGTCATCCCGTCCGACCTGCCGCACGCCGAACGCAAGGAGATGCGCGAAGGCTTCGTCGGCGCGGCGATGCTGATGGGGCTTCAGGTCCCGCTCGTGGTGTTCCTCGCGGTCTTCGTCGTCGGCTCGACCTGCGCGTTCGCGGTCGCCCAGCGCCGTCGGGATCTCGCGCTGCTGCGCGTGTTGGGCGGTGGCCGCGGCCAGGTGCGGCGGTTGCTCGCGGCCGAGTCGCTGCTGCTGGGTGTCGTCGGTGCGCTGTGCGGTGCTCCGCTGGGGCTGATCGCCACGTGGGTCCAGGCACGACTGCTTGAACACGTCGGCTTCGTGCCGGCCGGGTTCCGACCGACGTACTGGGATTGGAAGGCCGTGCTCGTCGCGGGCGCCACCGGGACCGGCATCGCCCTGCTCGGCTCGTGGAACGCGGCTCGGCGCGCGGGGCGCATCCGCCCCTTGGAGGCCATGCACGATACCGGCGCGGCGGCCCGCGTGATGACGCCGGGCCGGTGGTGCGTCGGCCTGTCGTGCCTCGCCCTGTCGATCGTGCTCGCCGTCGGCGCGCAGGCCGCCGACATGATCGGCGCGGTCACCATCGCGATGGTGCTCGCGGTCGTCGGCGCGGTGGCGCTGTCGGCGCTCGCTCCGCTGGTCGTGCCGCTCGTGGCACGGGTGTTCGGGCTGATCTTGCGGCGCAGCGCGCTGGGTGCGCTGGCCGAGGCGAACATCCGCGACGGTGCGCGTCGCAACGCGGCCGTCGCGGCGCCGCTGATCACCCTCGTCTCGCTGGTCCTCGGATTGTCGGGCGCGTTGGGGGTATTGGCGCGGTCGATCGGTGTCGAGCAGGAACGACTCACCCGCGGCGATCTCGTCGTCACGTCGGCGGACGGCGCGCGGGCGGCGCGGCTGGCGGGCATCCCGGGCGTCGCGGACGTGTCGACCCGGCTGACCGTACCGGTGCCGGTGACCGCCGAGGTGCGCCGGGACGGCGCCGGGGCCGCCCGGCCGCACGTGTTCGACGAGCGGGTGATCGCCGTCGACCCGGCCGCCTACGCACGGGCCCGTACGCTCGCGCCCGCGTCCGGCTCGCTGGCGGACCTGCGCGGCGACACCGTGGCCGTCGGCTCCGCGGTGCCCGCCGAGGGCTACCGTCCCCCGCGCGTCGGAGACACGGTGAGCGTCGACGTCGCGGGGCACGAGCGCACCCTGCGGGTGGTCGCGGTACTGCCGGAAACGCTGGACATCGGCGACGAGTTCCTGATTCCGCGCGAGGCGCTGCCCGCCGATCTCGTCGCCGTCGCGCCGGCGGAGTCCGTGCTGACGGTTGCGCCGGGCGTGTCCGTCGCCGAGGTCGCGAAGCGGATCCGCGCGGCGGGTCTCGGCGAGTCGACCACCGTGGCGCGATGGGCACGGGGCAGAGCCGATGCGCAGCAGGACGGCAACGACAAGATCTTCGCGGTACTGCTCGCACTCGCGGGCGTCTACGCCCTGATCGGCGTGGTCAACGCGCTGGTCATCGCCACGGCCGAACGCCGCACCGAGTTCGCGGTCGTCCGGCTCGGCGGCCTCGAACGCCGGCAGGTGGTACGGATGGCGCTCGTCGAAGCCTGTGCCGTGACCACGATCGGCCTCCTGCTCGGCGGTCTCGTCGCGGCGGCGGGGATGGCCGGCACGGCCAGGAGCACGGCGGCCGCGACGGGGACGGCGATCGTGGTGGTGCCGTGGGGCATGGTGGCGACCACCGTGTCGGGGGCGTTCGCCGTGACGGTGGTGGCCGCCGTGGTGACCACGCGGAAGGCGACGCGGGAGCGGCCGGTGCGAGTCGCCGGGGCGCGTACGTGAGGACCGGGGTCCATCGGAGTGGGCTCTTCGAACCGCGCGAGCCGCGTCGCCGGCCGCCGGGCACGCAACCGTGGGGCCGGACGAGGGCGGCGGGCTCGACGGCACGGTAGGTACGGTTTGCGCACCGCCGCCAACGATCACGAGAGGACCGCCGTGCCGTCGTCTGCCCTGCTCCGCACTCGACGGTCCGCAAGCCGCGCGACCGCCGACCACGTGCCTGCCGACCACTCGCCTGCCGACAGCAGGACCGGCGCGGGCCTGCGGCGACGGCTGCGGCGGATGCGACGCGGGCTCGCCTACCTCGCCCTCGGCCTGCCCATCGGCCTCCTCGCGCTGGTCGTCCTCGGCACATTCGCGACACCGGTGGCGATGGCGTGCACCCGGCCGGCCGACGTCCCCTCGTGGGCGGACGCCGTCCGCCGTGCCGCGCTCCTGCTGTTCGGGATCCTCCTGACCGTCGGTCTCGCGCCCCTGGCCGCGGCTCCGCTGGCCGCCCTGGAACGCCGCCGGCTGCGCGTACTGGCATCCGCGCCCACCGCGCCGGCCGAGCCCGAGCCGAGCCCCCGCGCCGTTCGATTCCGCGCGAGGTACACCACGGCCCGCGCCTGGCGCGAGGTCGCCGCCGGGTACCTGGTCGCCGTCGCCGGGCCCGGGCTGGTGCTGCTCGCGGCGATCTGGGCGGTCCTGTGCCCGGTATGGCTCGCCGCGCCGCTCGTGGTCGCGCGCAGCAGCGGCGGCCCGGTGGCGCTCGGCATCGGCCACGCGCGCAGCGTCCCCGACGCGCTTCCGTACTGCGCCGCCGGGCTCGCCGCGGGCGTCCTGGGCCTCGTGGTTCTCACCACCCTCGTCCGCGCGCAGGCCGCCCTGTCCCGGACCCTGGTCGAGCCCCGCCCCGACCCGCTCGCGACCCGCCTCGTCGAGGTCACCCGCTCCCGGTCCCGACTCGCGGACGGCTTCGCCGCCGAGCGCCGCCGCATCGAACGCGACCTGCACGACGGCGCCCAGCAGCAACTCCTCGGCCTTACCCTGCAATTGGGCCTCGCCCGAATGGACCTGCCCGCCGACTCCCCTGCGGGGCAGGCCGTCGCCAGGGCGCACGACCAGGCCAAGACCCTGATGGCCGACCTGCGCGAACTGATCCGCGGCATCCACCCCCAGGTGCTGACCGACCGGGGGCTGGGCGCGGCCCTGTACGAACTCGCCGAGTTCTGCCCGCTGCCCGTCGGCACGGACATCGACCTGCCGCACCGTCCACCGCAAGCGGTCGAGACCGCCGCGTACTTCGCCGCCGCCGAGGCGCTGGCCAACGCGCTCCGGCACAGCGCCGCCGACACCATCCGGCTCACCGCCCGCGTGCGGCACGGCCGGCTGACCGTCGACGTCGAGGACGACGGACGCGGCGGCGCCCGCCTCGCCGACGGCACGGGACTGACCGGGCTCGCCGACCGGGTCGCGGTCGTCGACGGCACGATCCGGGTATCCAGCCCACCGGGCGGGCCGACCCTCGTGCGGGTGACGATCCCGTGCCCGCCCCATCCACAGGAGGACGACCGGTGAACCCGCTGCGCCTGATCCTGGCCGAGGACACCGTCCTGCTCCGGGCAAGCCTCACCGGGCTGCTCGAGCGCCTCGGCTTCGAGGTGACCGCCGTCGCGGACGGCGCGGCGCTGACCGCCGCCGTCCACGAGCGGGTTCCCGATCTCGTACTGACCGACGTCCGCATGCCCCCGGCGTATGCCGACGAGGGCCTGCGCGCCGCACTCGCGCTGCGCGCCACGTTCCCGGCCCTGCCGATCGTCGTCCTCAGCCAGTACATCGAGCCCGACGGCGCCGCCGAACTGCTCGCCGGTGGCGGCGGACGCGCGATCGGCTACCTCCTCAAGGACCGCATCGTCGACGTCGAGGAGTTCGCCACCACCCTGCGCCGCGTCGCCGCGGGCGGCACCGCCGTCGATCCCCAGGTCGTCACCCGCCTCCTGCGCCGCCGCGCCGAACCCGTCGCCGCACTCTCCCCGCGCGAACGCCAAGTCCTCGCGTTGATCGCCGAAGGCCGCTCCAACGCCGCGATCATGCGCGCCCTGGAGATCTCCGAACCGGCCGTCGGCAAGCACGTCCGCAACATCCTCACCAAGCTCGGCCTCCCGCCCGACGACGACACCAACCGCCGCGTCCTCGCCGTCCTGGCCTACCTCGGCTCGTCCGAAGGCCCTTCGATTCAGGGCCGGTTCGGCTTCAAGGGGCCGAGGGTGCCCGGGTAGAGGTACTTGTCCGCAAGGGCCGTCGTGCCGTGTGCCCAGGCGTCGAAGAAGCCCGTCAGGTCGTGCCTAGAACCGATCCACCGGGCCGGCACCTCGAATTGCAACCAGGAGGCGTCGCCGTTGCGGTGGTTCGCTGGCATAGGCGGAAGGGTCGAAGAACGCCGTGTCACGGACGGTTCGGCTCAGGGCGTGCACCATAGTCGAGCGCTTGAAGTACAACGCGGAGGCCGAATCTCGAACCCGGCCCGGCACCCAGGGGTCGACCGCCACCGCAACGGCGACGGATCCGACAACGGGAAGCCGACAAGACCCCACAAGCACCCGCATCCCGATCACGCGCTGGAAAGTGTCAGGAACCGCTTTACGCCCGATAGTTCATCATTCCGTAGTCTTCACGACAACAGTGGATTCGGAAGGAACGGGTGCCCCGATCACGATGCGATCGGGGCACCCGCGTCCGGCCATTCACCGCCGCGCCACCGCTCGACCCCGACCCCTACCGGGACCCGAAACGGAACCTCCCGACACGGAATCGGACCAGCCCCTCAGTGAGTTGTTTCGTCGTATCGACCGTTCCGGTACTCCGGAGATCCTTCCTGTGCGGATGAGGTCGGATTCGCCTGCCAAAGGCCCGTGCCGGGGAAGGGTGGCTCCTCGGTACCGTCCGTCGGCCTGTCACGGACAGAGTCGGAGGTTCGCTCGGATCGCGGGGCCCTCGGCGATTCCGGATCGCCCGTGGGTGCGTGCGGATGGCCGGAGGGGGTTTCGTCGGCGGACGAGCGGCGAGCATCGTCGTCGCCCTTGTGGATATCGAACCTCCGGCGAATCCGCTCAGCTTCGGCAAACCTTCCGGCGGCCTCCATCGACCGGGCAATCCGATCCACGAACACTGTCCGTTGGTCGGATTCTCCGGACAGCCCCAAGCCGGCCAGCAGGGTTACCAAAGGACCGATCACGGTGTCCTCGGACGAGGACGCGCCGGAGTCGGCGGAAAAACCGTCTACCGCGTCCACGTCGGGCCTCCCGCCCACCCAATCACCGAGCCCTTGAGATCCGCCGGCCTCACCCACATCGACGGATGCGGCAACCAGGTGTCGGTATAGCTCCGACACTTCCGCGTCATTCGCGGCAGCGGAGATCCGGGCCAGTGGCCCGATGAGTGCGACCGCTTTCTCGACCTCCTCTTCGTGTCGTGCCAGCCACCAAACCACGGCACTTCCCGTGCTCTTGAGGACCTCGTCGCGAAGGTATGCCTGTTGGTTCCGCTCGTACTGGCGTTGGTACTCCCATGCCTCCTCCGACTTGCGGAGCGTGGACAGGTCCCGCAACCTCGCCACGTCCGCCGCATCCAGCGTCAAGGTCACATCGATCGCCAGCACGATCACTGCTCCGGAAGGATCCTGCTGCACCTCACCGAGGGCGCCCCGAAGCAGGTGACCGGCGAAATCGCAGTGCTCGGGGTGCTCCCGGCCGACGATCGCGCGGGCCCGTCCCAACAGAGCCGAAACGGCCAGGCTCGCCGGGCTGATGTGTGAGTCGGCGGAGACGTCCCGAACGGGCCGCCACATCACGGTCGCGGAGAACATGAAGTCGTAGTCGGACACGCAGCTGGGAAGCGCCACGCGCTCCACGCGTGTCTGCTGGTAGGGCGGCACTGTGGGCGCAGCAGGGGGGTTGTGCCGCGACGTACCCGCAGGATGGCCGGTCGTGGAATTGGCGGCTGCCCGCAACAACGCCACACATCCGACGACGACGACCGTGACAGAAACCCACGCCCACAGGGGCAACCGGAGGATGGCACCGAGGACGGCGGGAACCAGACCGGAGACGAGAATGATGAAAAGGTTCTTGCTCCTGGTACTCACTGGGCCTCTCCCGAGTCCGATACGTCAGGTCCGTCTTCCATGGGGTCGAAACCCTGTGCGACGTCGATCTTGTGCCGGAGCCGGTCGGCGACCATTTCACGGCTCCGGATGCCATCCGACAACGGCGGCGGATCATTTCGGGCCCATGAGCCGGCGATCACGTACAACCGGTTGAGCGCGTCGGGTCGATCCGCGGCGGCGCTCGTCAAGACGTCGAGCATCGGGTCCCAACCACTGTCCTGCCGAACGGTCGAGAGCCAGCGCCGAACCGTCGCCTCCCATTCCTGTGGGGGCCGCTCCGCCATAACCGTGCGCCACGCGCGGATCAGGTCCGGCCAGAACCTACGAAACGGCAGGACATCCGGTTCGAGCAAGCGCACGAGCAGCGCCAGGTTGAGTTCGGGCCGACCACGTTGCCTATGGAGCAGACGATCGATCAACCTCCGATACAACCGCCCGCTGGACACCGCCAGTTCGAACAGGGCCTCACGCGCCGCCTCGGCCTCTTCCCGACCCGGATGCAGCGCCAGGTGGTGCAATCTGACCAGCGCCTGGTTGGGATGAGTCCGGGCGATCACCTGATGGCAGACACGGGCCAAGACGTGCACGAGGTTCGTCGGCAAGGCGGGACTGATGGCCCACGTGTAGGCCTGCTCACGAAACGTCGCTCCGTAGCGCTCGTGGCCCAATCCGGTCTCGAGCGCAGCCGCCGCCTCGACACGAAACGGCCGCGACGCCGTCGGGCGCGTCCACGATTCGACGAGGATCCGAACGTCGTCCGGCCGATCGACGCCCAACACCTGCTCGACCACGCGGGAAACCAATCTTCCCCGATCGTCCGCCGTGAGAGCGGGCATCGCAACGCACTGAGCGACCCAGTCACGCATTCCCTCCCGGAGGTCGGGAAAGTTGACCCAGAAGTGAGTCCGGATCGCTCCGTCGTAGGCAAGGCGCTCGAACCCCACCCGGCCCTCGTCGTCACGCTGGATCCGAAGGCACTTCAACTCTTCTCCGAAGTCCTTCTGCGCCAACCGAGGCGTCTCGTCCTCACGGTGATCGAGATTCCTCAGCAGCAGTCGGGAACCGTGGAAAACGGCATCTCCGGTGGCACCATTGAGCATGGCGGCGGCCAGCAATAACGCTCGCTCCGGAACGCTGCGATGCGCGTTCACCTGCGCCGCCGCCTCCCCCGTGCGGTCGGTGACCGCCGCCATCGCCTCGGCGCACCAGGAAGCGAAGTCGCCCCCGTACCGACCGCTGTCCCGAGCCCTTCGGACCAACCCGGCGAAACGTGCGATCTCCCGCATCGGCGAAGCCGCCGACAACCGAACCAACTCCGCTTCAGCCAACTGCTCAGGCGTGAAATCCACGCCGTCCACGCGAAGATGGCGACTGAGCACCGCCGTCCCACGCGGACGACCCAAATGAACGACCAACGGAGCGAACTCGGGCTCGAGCAAATACTCGCGCCCGGCCGGAAGGATCGTGACCAGTCGCGCGCCGCAAACTCCGATTGCCGCACGGTATGCCGCCAGGGTTCGCCGGCAGCGGAGAAACCCATCGTCGTCCGTATCGGACAGGTCGAGGAGAAACCGATCCTGAGGACCGGCGTCGAGAATGGCCTCGTCCCGCTCCACCGACAACTCTTCGAATCGACCCTCCTCCGAAACGTCGAGTTGGTGCAGCAACATGGTCGCCGCGGTACGTCTGCCGATCCCCGGTGACCCATCCAGCAGGATCACTGTCCCGGGAGTCGCCAGTCGGTCCCTGGCCCGGCCGTAGTGCGGTGGAGGAATGAAGCGTCTGCTGAGCTGTATCCTGTGCTCGCGGGCGACCTGGAGTGGATCCGCGCGCACCCGAAACGTTCGCTCGAACCACTCATCCCCGGCGACATTGAAGTTTATCTGGGTGCCGGATCCGCTGTGAACGGAACCACGAGGCTCATGGATCCAGGCGCCGGCGTCGGTTGTCATCGGCTTTTGTCCGAGCCTCCGTGCCGACCGTCGAACCTCTGGCGTATCGTGCCCGAACTATCACCGGCGGTATAATTCAGCCCCGTATTGTCCCCGGAGAATCGCGGGGCGTTGTACTGGTCTCCGGTGCCGGTATGCACCGGCGCCTGGGGCTCGCTGATGAAGGTGCCCGACAGATCTCCCACGAGATTTCCGATACCACCTCGCTGGGTGTGCCGAACGTCGTGTGCCCGGGTCTGCACGCCCCGGAAATACTCCTTTTCGACGGCCATGTCGGTATCGCCTCGAGCCTCGCCATCGCGGCAACGATCGCGGTCCGCCGCAGCCAACTGCGGAACAAGTTCGGCGAGATTGTTCCCAAGCTGCGCCAAACCGACCTCGATGTTCCGATGATCCAGCCTTCGATATTGGTGGTCCGCCAGGTCCGCGAGAGCCGGCGGAAGCAACTCACGCTCGAGTCTGACGGCCCTACCGACCAGCACCGGGATCACCAGGGATCCGCTCTCCAGCGCCTCGATGATTTCTCGACGGGTCCAATCCTCGGGATCGTCCAGCGCACGTCCGCCCTGCGCGGCTCGTGCCTCCATCCACCCAGACCCGATGACGGCCAGCAGGACGCTACTGCGTCGGAGCGCGGTGATCAACGCCTGGGGAAAGCGCCGGCCAGGTTCGATCGATTTGCCGGCGCGGAACACCCGTTCGCTGCCGAAGCGGCGCGAGAGTTCGTGATCCACGAGCGCAGCAGTGGCCTCCTCGTCTCCGGTTCTATAATTGACGAAGATGTCGGGCATGCCTCTCTCTTTTCCGAGAAGGAACGAAATTCCGAAGTCGAACGAAAAGGGCGCACCGTGCCCGAACCTCGGAGTGCGAACGAAACGAAATGGCCTGTATCAACCGGCTGTGCCGGCCCCGACGCAGGTCACTACCGCGTCTGATCGAGCGCCAACGCAAGTGCGGGCTGCAGGTCTCGAACGGTCCGATTGGCCTGGAAGCGTTGCAACTCCCTGGCAAGGCGCCGTATATCGGTCCTGACTGTGGCGGAAGGCACGATCGAAGCGACGTCGAGCAGTTCTTTGGCGATCTCGCAGGAATGCTCCACCTCACCTGCGGCAGCGTGGGCCAGTGCCCGGCGCATGCCGTACCTCATCCTGGTGCGATGCGCTCGCGGCGCGATGCGAAGGTACTCGCGATCGAGAACTTCGACGGCGGCACGCGGTCGTCCGAGATCGTGCAGACACCAGCCATTCACCATGCTTACCGAATCAGCCAGATTCGTGCTGCCGATCACGGGTGCTTCGGATGTCTGGGCGTCTGCGGAGCCGAGCAGGTCGCGGGCTCGGTCGAGACTCTTCAGGCAGGCCCGTTCGTCCCCCGCAAGAGCATGTCCTTGGGCCTCGCGCTGAGCCGCCAGACCTCGGATCCGGGGTGGCAGCGCGCTGTCCTGTGCTTGATCGGCGAGCCCGATCGTCTGCTCCGCGTCGGACTTGTAGAACGCGATCAGCGCGCGTCGAACGAGCGCGTATGAGGAAAGGTCGGCGTCTCCCCCCGCCTGGGCCATCTCGACGGCCTGCGCCGTCAGATCGATGGCATTGCGGTCGTCCCCACTTTCCTGGGCCATCCACCCGGCGTATTCAGCGAAGCGGGCGGCCAGCACCAGGAACCGAGCTCGTTCGCGAGCATCGCTTCGGGCCGCCGACTGCACCAGCATGCGCGTCTGGGACTCCAGCAGCGGAAGCAGCACCTTCGGATCGGCACCTTGGCCAAGTTGCCGGATCTGGTCGAACTGCGTCCGAAAGGAGGCCTCGATCGGCAGGTTCGCCAGCGCAGGATCGCCATCGTTCCGGGTCAATATCACGCCGAGCAACGACCCGGTGCCCGTAACGAGCAGGTCCCGCCTCTGCACGAACCGGCGGGGCTCGTCGTCCGAGTCGTCCGACGGCCCCTGCGGTTCGACCAGGCGCCTCAGCCGACCACCGGCGTCCAGTAGCGCGTCACACCGTTGTGCCAGGTCGAACGACGGCCGTCGAACCCCGCGTTCGACCTTGCTGAGATAGCCCTTGTCGTAGTTCGCCAGCTGAGCGAAGGCGCCGAGCGAGAGACCCGCCCGGTGCCGAAGACGACGTAGCTCGGAACCGAAACTCAGAGGCGTACCCATGCAGAACTCCACCCTTTGGGCCGTCGCGCACCGGAAGATCGGAAATCAGGGGATCGGAGCGCGTCCCCAGCTCCGACGAAGAGTCTGGCATGCGACACGGCGCAAAAGCCTGGTTCCGCGAGGGTTGCCCGTTGCCACCCCACGGGTACCGGAATGACTGATTCCCACTTCACAAACGCCGCCGCGCGTCACTTGATGGTCGTCGTGTACGCCCAACCCGAGTGATTGCCGCCCGAGTCGTGCGCTGTGCGCGGCCCGTCCATCCCGGTCAGGGGTTGGTGCGGAGCCAGGTGAGGACTGCGAGGACTCGGCGGTGGTCGTCGTCGGATGGGGGGAGGGCGAGTTTGTCGAAGATGGCGGAGATGTGTTTTTCGATGGTGCCCTGGGTGAGGGACAGGGTGCGGCCGATGGCGGTGTTGCGGCGGCCCTCGGCCATCAGGGCGAGGACTTCGCGTTCGCGGGGGGTGAGGGCGGCCAGCGGGTCGTCGCGGCGGCGGGTGAACAGGGCGGAGACGACCTCCGAGTCCAGGACGGTGCCGCCGGCCGCGACGCGGGTGAGCGCGTCGGAGAGTTCGTCCAGGCGGGAGACGCGGTCCTTGAGCAGATAGCCGACGCCGCCGCCGTCGGCCAGCAAATCGCCGGCGTAGCTCTCCTCGACGTACTGGGACAGCACCAGGATCGCCGTCCCCGGCACCTCGCGACGGATCCGCAGGGCCGCCCGCAGGCCCTCGTCGGTGAAGGTCGGCGGCATCCGGACGTCGACCACCGCCACGTCCGGCCGATGCGCGGTCACCGCCTCCACCAGGGACGGGCCGTCGCCGACCGCCGCGACCACCTCCGCGCCGGTCTCCTCGAGGAGGCGGACCAGGCCCTCCCGCAGCAGCAGCGAATCCTCCGCCAGCACCACCCGCATCAACGCTCTCCCACCCCGCTCAACGGAATCTCCGCGGTCAGCGTGGTCGGCCCACCGACCGGGCTCACCACGTCGAGCCGACCCTCCACCGCGGCCAACCGGTCGACCAGCCCGGCCAGGCCGTGTCCCTTGCCGGGATGCGCCCCGCCGCGCCCGTCGTCGCGAACCTCCACCGACAACGCCTGCTCGTTCACCCACACCCGCACCCGACACCGCTCGGCCCCGGCGTGCTTGGCGACGTTCGTCAGCGCCTCGGTCACCACGAAGTACGCCGTATTCTCCACCGCCGGGGCGAACCGCCGCCCCTCCGGCAACTCGGCCGCCAGCGTCACCGGGACCGGACACCGCGCCGCCGCCGCGGTCAGCGCCGGCACCAGGCCCCGGTCGGCCAGGATCGGCGGCGCGATCCCCCGGGACAACGCCCGCAGTTCGGTCAACGCCTCGTGGCTCTGCGAGATCATGTCGGCGACCAGCGGCCGGGCCCGCTCGGGGTCGTCGTCGAGCCGACGGGCCACCGTCTCCAGGTCCATGGTGAGCCGCACCAGCCGCTGCTGCGGCCCGTCGTGCAGGTCCCGTTCGAGCCGGCGCAGCGTGTTCGCCTCGGCCGCCACCGCGCTGCGCCGACCCTGGGCGAGCTGCTCGGTACGCAGCTGCAACGCCGCCGTCTCGTTGGTCAGCAACACCCGGGCCAGCCCGGCCTGGATCGCCACCAGCGCCCGCATCATCGGCGCCGCCGTGGCGAGCACCACCACACCGATCCCGGTGTTGAACGCGATGTCGGCGGCCCGCGACGAGACGCCGAACATCAGGTCGAGCAGACCCTGCTTGCCCTCGTCGCGCGGGATCGGCCACGACCACGCCACATACAGCACCTCCCCCAGCCCGCCCACGGTCCAGGTCAGCGCGAGGCAACAGCCCACCACCCGCAGCGGGAAGGACACCACCGCGTGCGTCAGATCGCGCCAGGACTGCGGGTCGCGCAGCGCGCGCAGCCACGCCTTGAAGCCCGTCCCCATCGACGCCCGGTAGCCGTGCGGCGGCAGAGCCCGACCGGTCACCGCCTCCACCCGCCGCCGCTCCACCGAGGCGAACCACCCGGCCGCGGCCAACACCCCGACCAGGACCGGGATCCCGAACACCAGGACCGAGCCCACCACGCCGATCGCGAATCCGCCGAGCCCGACCACGAAGGCGGCGACACCCAGCGGCAACCCGCCCAGCACAAACCCGAGTCGGCGCAGAAAGAGCCGAAACGCCCCTGCGTCCTGTGCGAGTTCACGCGGCGCGGCCGTCGCCGGGGATGATGTGGTCGTCTGGGTCATGACCACATCCTCGCCGCCGCAAACGACCGCGCCCAGCGGGTATTCCGGGCCCCGGGGGTAGGGCACACCCCCAGACGCCCCCCGTCGGCCCGAACCCGCGAAGGCCGGCCCTATCGCGCGGGCACGATGTTCTGATTCGCGTGGAAGAGGTTCCCCGGGTCGTACTTCCGCTTGATCTCGGCCAGCCGGTCGTAGTGCCCGCGATACGTCGCCTCGACCCGATCGTGGCCCTCTCCCTCACCGATGAAGTTGACGTACGCGCCACCCATCGAGTGCGGATGCAGGTCCCGCCAGTAGTCCACGCACCACTGCCGAATCGTCCCCGCGTTGGCCGGGTCCGGATCGACACCGCCGATGACCCCGGACCAGACCGCGTCCCGGTAGTCCCACGCGGTGTCGTCGCGATCCACCCGATGCGCGGCCCCGTCGATCGGATACAGGTGCATCGTGGACAGCGCCGTCGGCAGGTTCTCCGCGTACGCGGCGTGCACCTCGATCGCGTCGTCCGTGATGCGATCGAAGAAGTCCCCGCGCCAGTACCACTGGAGGCCGGCGGGGATCAGGTCGTCGAACATCGACTGGAACGCCGGGTACGGCATCGGCGCGGCGAAGTGGAAGGCCGGCGCGCCGGGTTCGCGCACCACGGCGAGTACCCGCTCGGCCGCGTCCGGATCGCCACTCCAGCACCACACCACGCCGCACATCGCGCGCCCGTGGATCTCCTCGGGGAACGGCGGCCCGGGCGGCACCGTCAGCAGCGCGAAGAAGCCGTACAGTTCCTCGGGCGCCTGCGGCAGGAACTCGCGGTACCAGCGCAGCACTTCCCGTGTGCGCTCGGCCGGCCACACGGTGACGCCGCCGGTCACCATATTCACCGCGTGCAGCCGGAAGCGGAACGAGGTAACGACTCCGAAGTTGCCCCCGCCTCCGCGCAACGCCCAGAACAGGTCCGGGTGTTCGCTCTCACTCGCGGTCACGAAGCCGCCGTCGGCGAGCACCACGTCCGCGGCCACCAGGTTGTCCACGGTCAGCCCGTACCGGCGGGTCAGATATCCGTGTCCGCCGCCCAGGGTGAGCCCGCCGACACCCGTCGTCGACATGATTCCGGTGGGGGTGCCCAGGCCGAACGCGTGCGTGGCGTGGTCGAGATCGCCGAGCAGGGTGCCGCCGCCGACCCGGGCGGTGCGGGCGGTGGGATCGACCCGTACCCAGCGCATCGGCCGCAGATCCACGGTCACCGCGTCGTCGGCCACACACAGCCCGCCACCGCTGTGGCCGCCGCCGCGCACCGCGAGTTCTAGGTCGTGGTCGCGGATGAAGTCCACCGCGGCCATCACGTCCGCCGCGTCCGTGCACCGCACGACGGCCGCCGGACGCCGATCGATCATCGCGTTGTAGATCCTGCGCGCCGCGTCGTACTCCGCGTCGTGCGGCCCGATCACCGGCCCGCGCAGCGCGGTGCGCATGTCTTCGAGAGTTTTGCCGTCCATGACCATCTCCCTGCCGGGACGCGGACCGCGAACCCGCCCGGTCGCGCGCCGACCGGCCCTCGGGAAGCAATCATGCGCCGATCCCCCGGCGCCGCCGGGCCTGCAGGACTCGCCGAACGCCGCAGGGCTTACCCGTCCAGCGTCCCGCCGCGCCCGGCGATGCGCAATTCAGGGGCGAACCGCCCGACCCGATCACACGCACGAATCACTACACCAAAGCACTCCAACACCGCACTCCCACCAGCCGAAACGCCGCCGGCACACGCACGCCCTGCCGGGCTCAGGCCGCCGGCGATCACTGCGCGCCCCGACAGCGGTTGCCGCAGATCGCCAGGCTGCACCAGCGCCGCCGCCCACTCGCATCCAGGAACAGCCAGCCGCACGCCTCGTCCGGACACCTGCGGACGAGGAACCGGCGCGGATCCGCCAAGAGTTCGGCCGCGCTGCGAGCCACCGCGTACACCGGCAGCGCCAACCCCGCCGCCGGCGACAACCGCCACCGCCCCAGCCCGTCCTCGCCGCGCCGGAACACCGCCGCCCCGGCCGCCTCCCGAGCCGTCTCGGCCACCGCGTTGAACGCGCGCACGTCCTGCGAATCGGTCAGGCAGGCGTACAGATCGGCCCGAAACTCCCGCGCCCGCGCCAGTGCGGCGGCGGCCTCGTCGGGCCGCTCCTCGGCCCGCCGACGCAGCCACGCGACCAGCCGCTCGTCGGCCAGGTCCAGATGCCCCGTCCACACCGCGAGGGTGGCGTAGCCGCGCAACCAGTCCGCACCGGGGCGCTCGGGGCCGCCCCAGCCCGCGTACGTGTTGCAGAACTCCAGCGCCGGATGCCCGCTCGTGTTCCAGGGCAGCCACTCCTCCCCGACCCGCACCGCGTACACCGGCGCCGAGGGCCGATCCAGGATCGGGTCACCGCACAGGATGCGCTCGTGCAACGTGGTCAGCGCCGCTCCCGGCTCGATGCCCAGTTCGCTCACCAGCACCTTGTGGGTACGCCGGTACGCCTCCAACGCCTCGGCCCGCCGACCGGCGCGACTCAGCGCGGTCATCCGGGCCGCCACCAGCCGCTCCCGAGCCGGGAACTCGTCCGCCACCGGCGCCAGATCGGCCAGGACCCGATCGTGCAACCCCATCGCGAGCCGAGCCTCGGCACGCTGTTCCAGCGCGGACACACGCAGTTCGTCCAGCCGCCCGGCCAGCCGACCGCGCAGCCGATCGTCGATCACATCCGCGAGCAGCGGACCCCGCCACAACGCCAGCGCCCGATCCTGACACCGCATCCGCTCCGCCGGATCCGCGGCGCCGCCCGACCGCCCGACCAGCTCCAGGAACTCCCGTACATCCACGGCATGCGCGTCGGCGTCCACCGTGTAACCACCGTGCCGGGTCCGCACCCGCAGCCCGTACGGCGCGAGCCGGGCCCGCAACCGACCGATGTAGGTGTGCACCGTGCCGCGCGCCGAGGCAGGCGAACTCCCCTGCCACATCAGGTCGATCAACCGCTCCGTGGTGACCACGCGCCCGGCTTCGAGGAGCAGCAGGGCCAGCAGACACCGTTCCTGACGTCGGGTGCCCACCAGCACGCTCCGCCCCTCGTGGCACGCCTCGAAGGCACCGAGCAACCGAAACTCCATGACCACCTCCACCGGACCCGCGTGGTGAGAATCCGGTCAGCGCGCGGGCGGAGGCTGGGCGATGCCCCCCGCATCGGGCGGCCCGACCGCCACCCCACCCCACCTCGCAAAGGAACCCCATGCGCCGAACCTTCGTCACCCTGACGGTACTTGCCGCCCTCCTCGGCGCCGCCGCAACAGCACCCGCGTCGGCCGCCGACCCCACCCCGACCGCAGCCGAGACCATGACCGAGGCCCCCTCCGCCTGGGAACCCGCGCCGCCCACGCCGCCGTTCGACTACCCGGCCGGTGCCCGCTGCGACTTCCCCGTACACGCGGAGGCGATCCTCGACGAGGTGGTGCAACGTGTCCTCGAAACCCACCCCGACGGCAGCCCGAAACGGGTCGCGTACAAGGGCCCCCTGGTCATGCGGGTGACCAACACCGACACCGGCGCCCACTTCGACGCCGACGCCGGTGGCAGCGCCGTCGTCGAATATCGCCTCGACGGCTCCCAGCGCTGGCTGGCGCTCGGCCCCGTACTCACCACGTTCCGCACGAACGGCGGCAACGTGCCGCGCGGCGTCTACACCATCGACGGCGTGTACATCCTGGACATCACCGCCGACCGCACCAAGACCCTGACCATGCTGCACGGCCGCACCGACGACATCTGCGCCCGCGTGGCCCGATAGGCAACCCACCGCCCAGGGGGATGCCGGCGGAAAACCGCCGGCCGCGGCCCGGTCGGGCTGATGGAGTGGGGCCATGACGAGCCCGCGTGACACCGCCCTGACCTTCCGCGCCCTGCACACGAGTGCCGCGCCCCTCGCCCTGGCCAACGTCTGGGACGCCGCCGGCGCCCGCCTGGTCGTCGAGGCCGGCGCCCGTGCGGTGGCCACCACCAGCGCGGGCGTCGCCTGGGGCCTGGGCGCCGCCGACGGCGACCTCCTCGGCCGCGACCGGGCCCTCGAACTGATCGCCCGCGTGGTGGCCGCGGTCGAGGTACCGGTCACCGCGGACATCGAAAGCGGCTTCGGCGTCGACCCGGACGGCGTCGCCGAGACCGTGCGCGGCGTGCTCGCCGCCGGCGCCGTCGGCATCAACCTGGAGGACTCCTCGCACGGCGGCCCGACACCGCTGCGCCCGATCGCCGACCAGGCCGCGCGCATCGCCGCCGCACGGGCCGCCGCCGACGCCGCCGACGTCCCGCTCTATCTCAACGCCCGGGTGGACACCTACCTCCGAGGCACCGGCGAGCCCGCCGATCGCCTGCGCGAGACGCTCGACCGGGCGAGCGCCTACCTCGCCGCCGGCGCCGACGGCATCTTCGTCCCCGGCGTGGTCGACCCGCCCACCATCGCCGCGCTCACCGCGTCCCTGACCGCCCCGCTCAACATCCTGGTCGGCCCCGGCGCCCCCGACGTCGCCGAACTCGGCCGGCTCGGCGTGGCCCGGGTCAGCCTGGGCTCCGCCGTCGCCGAGGCCGCCTACGCGGTGGTCCGCCGCGCGGCGCGGGAGCTGTACGACAGCGGCACCTACACCGGCCTCGCCGACGCGATCCCGTACGGCGACCTGAACGCGCTGCTCGCCCGCTGACCCGACCTTCGGCGGCGGCCCGGCCCACTACGGCCGGCCGCCGCCGACTCAGCCGAACGCCAGGGTGTCGCCGCCCGCCGGTCGGCGCAGCAGGGCCAGCCGATCGGCCAGGTCACCGCCCGGGGCCGGGGTGTACAGCACCACCCGGCGGTTGTCCTCGGGGGTGATCAGGACCTGGCAGTCCACCTCCACCAGACCGAGCACCGGGTGCAACACCCGCATCCGGCTGTGCCGGCGCACCGCCACCTCGTGCCGATCCCACAACTCGGCGAACTCGTCGCTGGCCTCGCGCAACCGGGTCACCAGCCGCGTCACCGCCGCGTCGTCCGGCCGGTGCGCGGCGGCGGCCCGCAGGTCGGCCACGTGCAGCCGGCTGTAGTACTCGTGCTCCTCGGCCGGATACGCGGCCCGCTGCCGGGCGTCGCCGAACCACCGCCACACCACGTTGCGGCCGTGCTCCGAGACCGTACACACCCCGCCGAGCAGGGCCTGCGCCATCGCGTTCTGGGCCAACACGTCACCGAGGTCGTCGAGCACCTGCGCCGGCGTGGCGTCCAGCTGCTCCAGCAGATGCAGCAGCGCCGGCGCCACCTCGTCGCCGGCGGTCCGCGCCGCGGGCGGGCGATGCCCGGCCAGCAGGTACAGGTGATCCCGCTCGTCGTCGCTCAACCGCAACGCCCGGGCCAGCGCGCCGAGCATCTGCGTGGACGGCTGCGGCCCGCGGGCCTGCTCCAGGCGGATGTAGTAGTCGGCCGACATCCCGGCGAGCTGCGCCACCTCCTCCCGGCGCAGACCGGGCGTACGCCGCCGAGGCCCGGCGGGCAGCCCCGCCTCCTGGGGCGAGACCCGCTCTCGCGAGCGCCGCAGGAAGTCGGCGAGCTGGTCCCGAACAATCTTCATGCGCCCATCGTCGCGCATCGCCGCATCGCCAGACTGGGACCGCCGATCCCAGGGTCGGCGATGCTCTCCCGGGCCGCAGGCCCCGGCGGCAGGGTTACGGGTGTCGGAGCCGATGCCCGACGTCGTTCGACACCGGCCGTTCGTCGTTCGACACCCCCCGTTTCGTGAAGGAGTTCGCCATGCCCGTCGTCAAGGTCGCCGACGCCCAGGTCCACTACGCCGTCTCCGGTTCCGGCGCCGGCCCCGCGCTGCTGCTCGTGCACGGGACCGGGTCCGTGGGGGCGCCGGTGACCTGGGGCTCGACCATCCCCCTCCTCGACGGGGACCGGGTGGTCATCGCCCCGGACCTGTCCGGGACCGACGCCACCGTCGACGACGGCGGCGAGCTGACCGTCGAGATCCTGACCGACCAGGTGATCGCGGTGATCGAGGACGCCGACCTCGGCCCCGTGGACCTGCTCGGCTTCTCGATGGGCGCGACCGTGGTCGCCGCGGTCGCCGCGCTGCGGCCGGACCTGGTGCACCGGCTGATCCTGGTCGCCGGGTGGGCGTACACCGAGGGCGAGGAATACCTGCGCAACACCTTCGCGCTGTGGCGGCGGCTCGGGGACACCGACGCCGAGTCGTTCTCCCGGTTCGTGACGATGACCGGCTTCGGCCGGGGCTTTTTGAACTCGATCGGTCGCGACGCGGTCGAGGCGATGACGCGGAACATGACACCGACCCCGGGCACGCTGCGGCACGTGGACTACGACGTGGCCCTCGACATCCGCCCGCTGCTGCCGCGGATCCGGACCCGGACGCTGGTCGTCGGCTGCGCGCAGGACGCCACCATCCCGGTGGAGCACAGCCGGGCCCTGCACGACGCGATCGCCGGCAGCTCGTACGTCGAGATCGACTCCGGACACGTGGTGATGTTCGAGAAGCAGGACGAGTTCGTCGCGAGGGTCCGCGAGTTCATCGCCGCCGGGTGAGGCGCGAACGCGGGAAAACCCCCTGACCCTCGCCCCCGGTGCGGCCCACAATGTGGAACCGACGGCGGTGTCCGAACCACCCGAGCGGGTGTCGGTCGGCACTGGGATCATCGAGGGACACCGAGGGGAGGTGACGGACGTGGCGTACGGCGAACGTGCCCCGCAGGCACCGATCGTGAGCCTGACCGACCGTCGGGCGCTGGAGGCCTGGCGACCGGCCGACGACGAGGTGATCGCGCGGGCCCGCAAGCTCAAGGAAGAGGCGCTGCTCGACTTCGGCATGGAACTGTCGGTCATCGCCTCGTGGTTGTACACCAAGTGCCACCACCACATCCCGACCACCGCGATCGACACGGCCGCCGTGATGGCCTCCGGCGACGGCACCTGCCTGCTGCTCTACAACCCCCGGTTCTTCTGCGATCTGGGTCTGGACGGCGTCAAGTTCGTGCTCTTCCACGAGGCCCGACACCTGATCCAGCGGCACCTGTTCGCCGAGGCCGACCTGCGCGCCGACCCGGTGTTCACGCTCGCCGCCGAGGTGACCATCAACCACGTCGCGATGACCCGCCTCGGCCGCACGTCGCTGCCGATCGTGCGGCGGATCGACCCGGACACCGGCGCGCAGATCGGCGAACCGACCGGCATCGACCCGCGCGAGATCCACCGCGCCTACGTCAAGGACCTGCAGGACCAGGGCCTGGAGTCGCTGCCCTACGACGACTTCGTGGACACCGACGCGACGGTCTACGCCGAGCTCAAGCGCATGAAGCACCCGCCGGTCCCGCCCCCGCTGTGCGTGCACGTGATCCTGGGCGAGGGCACCGGGCTCCACGACGGCATGGACGGCGAGACGGTCGACCGGGTGGCCTCGGAGGTGTTGCGCAGCGTGCTCCTTGCGGCGCGGCGGGGCGAGCGGCTGGCCCGGCGGGAGCTGCTCGACCTGCTCTCCCGCACCGACGGCGCCACCGACCGCACCTCCAAGCTCTGGGGCGATCTGGGGGCCGGCTTCCTGCGCGGCGAGACCCAGCGCACCCGTCGGGTCGAGTGGTGGCAGCAGTGGCTGGTCGACGTACTGGCCTCCAAGCTGCGCGAGGGCGAGCGGCTGGTCTATCCGAAAAAGCGCGGCGCGCTGCTCGCGGCGCTGGGCCACGACCCGATGCTCGCCCGACGCGGCCTGGAGCGCACCAAGGTCGTGGTGATCGCCTACGACACCTCGGGCTCGATGCCCGACCACGTGGTGGGCTGGTTGACCGAACTGGTCGGCAAGGCCGAGGGCGTGGAGACGCACTGGCTCAGCTTCGACGGCACGGTGACGCCGTTCAAGCCGGGCGAGCGGGTGCTCGGCGGCGGCGGGACGAACTTTCAAAACGTCGCCGACTACGTCGAGGGCCGGCTGGCGATCGAGGGATCGGGCCGGTTCGAGGAATCGGTGGACGCGGTGGTGATGCTCACCGACGGCTACGCGCCGCCGATCACCCCCGCCGACCCCGACAAGTGGATCTGGCTGATCACCGAGGGCGGCGACGACTGGCCCGAGCGGCACGACCCGCCCATGGACTGTCACCGCGTCGTCACCGGCGACCACTGATCGGGGCCGCCGATGCCGACACACCTCGCCGACCGATGCCCGCGCCGACCGACGCCCCCGGCCGAAGAGCCCTCCGCGACAGCACGCCGTGCGCCCGCCCCCGGAAGGAACCATGACGATCACCGCTGACACCACGCGCGCCGGCCGACCCGCGTCCGAGCCCAAGTGGAAGGTCACCGCCACCTTTCCCGAGCGCCCCAAGGGCTGGAAGGGCGTGTCCAAGCTCGAGGAGTTCATCGACGCGATGATCGACCTCGGCCAGACCGGGCAGATCTTCGGCGAACACGGCATCGGCAAGACCGCCACGTTCTTCAGCCACATCCCCGACCGACACGAGGACACGGTCCTGGTCTTCGTCCCGGCCGCCAACCTGACCCCCGACGACCTGCTGATCAACGCGCCGGTCCGGGACGCGCGCACCGGCGAACTGGTGCTGCGTCAGCTGATCATGCGTCAACTTCGGCCCGGGAAACGCTTCGTGCTGTTGATCGACGACGCGTTGCAGGCGGGCGAGACGATCCAGTCCCAACTCATGCAGATCGCCTGCAACTGGACGCTCGGCGAACACGACCTGCGCGAACTCGGCTGCGTGGGCGTCTTCCTCACCGACAACGAGTCGTTGGCCGAGACCGCGACCCGGCGTACCGACCTGGCCATCCTGGACCGCATGGTCACGGTCAAGATCACCGCGACCGACACCGCGTGGCGCTACAAGCTCGCCGAGCGCTTCGCCGGCACCGACCTGACCCAGGTTTTCCAGGTGTGGACCAGCCTGTCCCCGGCGCTGCGTCAACTGATGTCCCCGCGCACGCTGGAGCACGTGATCGACTGCGCGCTGGCCGGCTTCCCGCTGGTGTGGGGGCTGCCGTTGGTCAACGGCGAGCGGCTGGCGCTCACCGAGACCAAGAAGGACGGCTCCCCCGGCCCGGACCGCACCGACGAGGTGCTCGACCGGATCGCCTCCGGCCTGGGCGTACGCAACCCCGACCAGACCCCCGACGCGGTGCGCCGGATCGTCCGCGAGGCGATCCACCGCCGCTGGTCGGTGCTGGTCCAGGGTCCGCCCGGCTGCGGCAAGACCGAGGTGGTGCGCGAGGTGGTGCGCGCCGAACTCGGCCACGACCCGCTCTACTTCTCGCTGCCGGTGACCAACGTCGAGGACCTGTGCGCGCCCGTGCCCACCCCCGACGGTTCGCTGGAGAACCTGCTGGCCGCCAAGTTCACCGATCCCGGCGCCAAGGTGATCGTCTGGGACGAATACAACCGGCCCAAGGACAAGTCCACCTTCGCCAAGCTGATGGAGGTCACCCAGGAGTGGTCCATCGCGGGCCGCCCGATCCCCGGCCTGCGCGCCCAGATAGCGCTGCAGAACCCGCCGTACCACCTCGGCCGCAAGATGCTCGTCTCGCGCAACAACATCGCCCAGGCCACCCGCTTCACCGCGTCGCTGACCATTCGTCCCGAGGACATCCCGGCCAACGAGTGGCTGATCGCCACCTACGGCCCGGTCGCCGAGACGGTGCTGGAGTGGTGGAAGAACGACATCGACGACGAGGGCCGCGACTGGATCACCAAGCGCACCCTGGAGCGGCTGATCAAGCTGCACCAGCGCGAGCTGCCGCTGGAGATGGCCAAGGTCTACCTCGGCGACGGCGAATACGCGCCCGTGCCGCTGAACGCCCTGGAAGCCAGGTTCGCGGAGAACCCGGCCACCGGCCTCGGCGACATCTCGGCCAACCTCGACGAATGGGTGCGCCGACTCGACGCGGCCAACGAGGAGTCCGGCGAGGGCACCGACGACACCGACATCGTGCACCAGGTGCTGGCCAACGCCGAGTTGTCCCAGCTGCGCGAACACATGGACACCGTCGCGCAGTTGCTCGCCGGCCTGCCGCCCAAGCTGCGCTCCAGCTATCTGGTCGGCCAGTCGGTGGACAAACAGCGCTTCTGGATCGAGGCGTTCGCGAAGATGCCGCGCCGCTGAACCCGGCCCCTCGTCGGCCCGCCCGTCAGCGTTTGCGGCGGGCGGTGCCGAACAGGCTGCGGGTGATCTCCCGGCCGATCTGGGTGCCCATCGAGCGCAACATCGACTTCACCGCGGAGTTGCCCATCATCTGCTCGACCATCCCGGGCTTCGGCTTCTCCTCCCGAGCCCGCCCGCGCGCGGATTCGTCGGGCGCGGGCGTCTCCGCGGGTTCCGCGGGTGCCTGGGCCTGGGCCTGGGCCTGAGCCGCCGTCAGCTTCTCGAACGCCGACTCGCGGTCGACGGCGGTGCCGTACGTGGGGAACAGCGGCGAGTTCGCCACGAACGTCCGCATCGCCTCCTCCGGGATCGGCGCCATCAGCGACCGCGGCGCCCGCAGCCGGGTCCAGGCCACCGGCGTCGGCGCGCCCTTCTCGCCGAGCACGGTCACCACCGCCTCGCCGGTGCCGGCCTGGGTGAGCACCTGGTCCAGGTCGTAGGACGAGCGCGGGAAGGTGGACACGGTGGCCTTGAGCGCCTTCGCGTCCTCCGGGGTGAAGGCGCGCAGCGCGTGCTGGACCCGATTGCCCAACTGGGAAAGCACATCGGCGGGCACGTCACGCGGCGTCTGCGTGACAAAGAAAATCCCGACCCCCTTCGACCGGATCAGCCGCACGGTCTGGGTGATCGCGGTCAAAAACGCCTTCGACGCACCCGTGAACAGCAGATGCGCCTCGTCGAAGAAGAACACCAGGCGCGGCCGATCCGGGTCGCCGACTTCGGGCAGATCGTGGAACAGGTCGGCGAGCAGCCACATCAGGAAGGTGGAGAACAACTGCGGCTTGTCCTGTACCGCCGCGAGTTCGAGCAGCGAGACCACGCCCTGCCCGTCGGAGGTGATGCGCAGCAGGTCGGCGGTGTCGAAGGCGGGTTCGCCGAAGAACGCCGCCCCGCCGTTGTTCTCCAACGTGATCAGCGCACGCAGGATCACCCCGGCGGTGGCGGCGGACAGACCGCCGATCCGCTTGAGCTCCGCCTTGCCCTGATCGTCCGTCAGGAACTGGATCACCGCGCGCAGGTCCTTCAGATCCACCAGTTCCAGGCCGCGTTGATCGGCGAAGTGGAAGATCAGCCCGAGCGAGGACTCCTGCGTCTCGTTCAGATCCAGCACCTTCGCGAGCAGCGTCGGCCCGAAGTCGGTGATCGTGGCCCGGATCGGCACCCCGGTTCCGATCCCGCCGAGCGCGTAGAACTCGGCCGGGCATCCGCCCGGTTGCCAGTCCTGCCCGACCTCGGCCGCCCGCGCGGCGACCCGCTCCCCGGGCTCCCCCGGCGCAAAGATGCCGGAGAGGTCGCCTTTGACGTCGGCGAGGAAGACCGGGACGCCCTGCGCGGACAGTTGCTCCGCGATCAGTTGCAGCGTCTTGGTCTTGCCGGTGCCGGTCGCGCCCGCGACCAGCCCGTGCCGGTTGAGCACCCCGAGCGGGACACGCACCCGCGCCCCCGGGTGCGCAATGCCCGCGACGACGGCGGCGCCCAACTCCACCGCGGGTCCGGTGAAGGCGTACCCGGCTGTGATGGTCGCGATGGTGTCGTCCTGATCGGTCATGCGCTCCTCCGCTCACCCGGGATCCGGGAAGCGAATACACCGATAGCGCAAGAAATATCCCGATTGCCCCGGCGGATCGGCCATCCGAGCCGACCCGATCCGCGACGCCGCTCCCTCGCTTCGGCACAGGGTGGGGGTTCGAGGACCACGATCCCGGTAGGCTGAGCCTGTGATCTTCAAGCGGATCGGTGACGGCAAACCGTACCCGGACCACGGGAGGTCGGGTGCCCGGCAATGGGCCGACATCGCCCCGCGGCCCGTGCGTCTGGACCAACTCATCACGACGAAGCGGCAACTCGACCTCGACACGCTGCTCGCCGAGGACTCGACCTTCTACGGCGACCTCTTCGCGCACGTCGTGAAATGGCAGGGCGACCTGTATCTGGAGGACGGCCTGCATCGCGCGGTCCGAGCCGCCCTCCAACAACGCCAGGTGCTGCACGCGCGCGTGCTCGAACTCGGCTGAGCACGCAACCTCGGCGGCCCGATCAGGTGGTCGTCACGAGTACGGCCGTGCCCGGATACGCAAGGTGCCAGGTCGGCGCTAACCTCGACTCCATGGCGACCGGGACCACGGCCATGCCGTGCAGGAGGAGGACGGGGGCACACCGATGAGCATGCTCACTCCCCGCGGCATGGGAGGCCAGTACAAGATCACTGGCAAGCTGTATCCGCGGATGACGCGGCGCAGGCGACGCATGCCCGTGGTGATCGCGATCGTGGTCGGCCTGGTGGTCCTGGCGACCGCCGGCTGGGGTGTGTACCACTTCACGTCCGACGACGGCGGCACCGCCGCGGCCTGCCCCTCGCCCACCGCCTCGGCCCCGCCGCCCACCCAGGCCGCGCCCCTGCCCGAGCCCAAGACGATCACGGTGAACGTCTACAACGCCACCAAGCGCACCGGCCTGGCCAAGACCGTCGCCGAAGCGCTCAAGACGCGCGGATTCACCATCGGCAAGGTCACCAACGACCCGCTGAACGCGCCGATCGCGGCCACCGCCGAGATCCGCCACGGCTTCCCCGGCGCCACCCCCGCGAAGGTGGTCGCCGCCCAGGTCGCGGGCTCCACCGACAAGGAGGACCAGCGCACCGACGGCTCGGTGGACCTGGCCATCGGCGACGCGTGGACCGACCTGGCCACCCCGGAGGCCGCCGCGGCCATCCTGTCCCCGCCACCCCCGCCCCCGCCCAGCCACACCCCCGGCTGCTGACCCGAAGCCCCGCTGCCGCCCCACTCCAAAGGGGCGGCAGCCCCCGCCAGACCCCCGAGAACGCCGAAGGCGCCACCCGGAATCCGGATGGCGCCTTCGACTTGCAAGAGCGGTAGCGGTGGGATTTGAACCCACGGATAGCTTGCACCATCACACGCTTTCGAGGCGTGCTCCTTAGGCCACTCGGACACGCTACCGAGAGAGAGCTTACCGGATGCCGGGGTGTGGTTCGTAACCGGATTCGTCGGTGCGGTTGAGGGTGAAGAAGTCGCGCAGGATCGTGGTGCACTCCGCCGCCGCGACGCCGGCGACGACCTCCGGGCGGTGGTTGAGGCCGCGGTCGCGGAGTACGTCCCACAGGGAGCCGGCGGCGCCGGCCTTGGGGTCCCAGGCGCCAAAGACCACGCGGTCGACCCGGGCCAGGACGATCGCGCCCGCACACATCGTGCACGGCTCCAGGGTGACCACCAGCGTGCACCCGGACAGGCGCCACTCCCCGACGGCCTTGGCGGCCTCGCGCAGCGCCACGATCTCGGCGTGCGCCGTCGGGTCGCCGTGCGCCTCGCGTTCGTTGCGGCCGCGGCCGAGCACCGCGCCGTCCGGGCCGAGCACCACGCACCCCACCGGCACGTCTCCCGTGTCCACCGCGAGCGCCGCCTCGGCCAGGGCCAGCCGCATGGCCGGCTCGTACCGCCGCAGCGCGGGATCGAATCGGGGCTCGGGCACCGGTGGGGGCATCGTGCTCAGCGGACCGTCTCCAACTCGTCCGCGCAGCCCAGCCGTTCCGCTATCACCGCGATGGCGTCCGCGGGCAGCCCCGCCTCGCCCGCGAGGTCGGCCAGCAGTTGGGCCGACACCCCCAGGTCCACCAGGACGGTCTCGTCGCCGGCCGGACCGGTCGGCAGCACGGCCTCGTCGTCCTCCTCCAGGCCGTCGAGCACATCGGCCGTCAGCAACGCGTCCGCGTAGGCGCTGCGGGACACCGCGGCCACGTCGGAGACGTAGATGCGCGGATCCTCCTCACCGTCCACCCGGACGACCGCGAACCAGGTGTCCTCCTGTTCGACGAACAGCAGTACCGGTTCGTCGTCCACCGCCGCCGACCGTGCCAGGGCGGTCATCCCCGCCGAGTCCTCGACATCGTCGAGGTCGGCTTCACGGGCCTCCCACTGCTCGTCTGTACGTACGAGCACTGCGGCGAAGTACGCCACGGGACTCTCCAAGATCGTTCGCTTCGGCGTTGTCTCTCGCATCGTGGCAGATACCGGACCACCACGACGGGAATTGGCGCACGTTGACGAACAAGGTCGCCGCGACGATCGCACGCGGACCGTTTTCAGTAACGGAACGTACGCATCCGCATCATCTGTCGTAGCCGCTCATTGCGTGCGCGCCGCGGTTGGATGCGGGCCCGCAACTCGCGCGCCTCGGCGAGTTCGCGCAGGAAGAGGGTGCGCCGGCGACGGCGAGCGGCCTCCGCCTCGCGGCGCTCGGCCGCCGTCGTTCGAGGTTCCCGACTCTCCATCACCACGCCCCTGGACTCGAAAATCCACCGAAACCGACGTGGCAGTAGTTCCCGGGACACGCCGGCTCAGTCATCGCACCGCCGGACCGGGCCGGATGTGCGTTCACAAACCGGTTCAATCACTCCAATTTACCCGGGATTCCCATAACCGCCCGGCCCGGACCGCCCGCCGGACCCGCGCACGGCCGACGAATGCCACCGAACACACCCCGAAACCGACAACCCCGCAGGGTCGCGGGAGGGGCCGGCGGGCTACTGTCGCTCCATGCGGATTCACGTCGTCGACCATCCTCTGGTGGCCCACAAACTCTCCACGCTGCGCGACCGGCGCACCGACTCGCCCACCTTCCGGAGGCTCGCCGACGAACTCGTCACGCTGCTCGCCTACGAGGCGACCCGGGGGGTGCGCGTCGACCCGGTCGCGATCAGCACCCCGGTCAGCGAGACCACGGGCGTCAAGCTCTCCTACCCCCGGCCGCTGGTGGTGCCGATCCTGCGCGCCGGTCTGGGCATGCTGGACGGCATGGTGCGCCTGCTGCCGACGGCCGAGGTCGGCTTCCTCGGCATGATCCGCAACGAGGACACCCTCGAGCCGTCGACCTACGCCACCCGCATGCCCGACGACCTCGGCGGCCGGCAGGCGTACGTGCTCGACCCGATGCTCGCCACCGGCGGCACCCTGATCGCGGCCACCAAGCTGCTCCTGGAGCGCGGCGCGCTGGATGTGACCGCGATCTGCCTGCTCGCCGCCCCCGAGGGGGTCAAGGTGATGCAGGAGGCGTTCGCGGACACCGAGGCCAACGTCACCGTGGTCACCGCCTCGATCGACGAGCGGCTCAACGAGCACGGCTACATCGTCCCGGGCCTCGGCGACGCCGGCGACCGGCTGTACGGCACCGCGGGCTGACCCGGGCCGCGACCCGAGCAGACCCCGAACCGACCCACGCACCGCGTACGGCCGTTCGAGGCCGATCCCGCGGCCCGTGTCCCGCGCGGGACCAAGGCCCTGCCCCGACAGGCCGAACGCCGGATGCGCACGGCCACGCCTCGGCGCATGCTGGAGATGTGCCCGGGGCTGGGCAGGAGCCCCGCAGGCACCGCGGGACTGTTTGCCGATGCTGCGAAGGTACGACCCACCTTTGCTCCGGCGGGGGTCCCACAGGGGAGAGGGAGTGGCCGGTCCCCCCGCGGCCGCTCCCTCTCCCCTATTGTTTCTCCCCGACACCTCATAGGGGAGGCGGGGGATATGGCGGGGCAGACCAAACGGATCCTGACGCTGCTCCTGATCGTTTTTGTCATCTACACGATCATCGCCACGCCCGAAAAGGCCTCCGACCTGGTCGCGCAGTGGTTCCAGGCGATGTCCTCCGCCGCCAAGTGGTGCGGGGACCAGATCAGCAGGCTCACGGGCTGAGGTCGTGCGCCGAGCGGCGAGCGCGGCGTCGGGGCCGGAGCCGGCACCGGTCGACCGCTCCACCACCGAGACCCACGCGATACGCCGCTACCTGCTGCCCAGCGAGACCTGCGCGATAGCCGTACGCCGGCACTGGGCGATCATCATCGGCCCGCTGGCGATCACCGTGTTCGGGATCGCCTTCCTGGCGCTGCTGCTGTGGTATTTCACGTCCGCGAACCTGATGGTGAAGTACGGCGTATGGCCGGTCGGCACGGGCCTGCTGCTGTGGTGCTCGGGTCACATACTGACCTGGCGCAACGACTACTTCATCGTCACCGACAAGCGCATCATCCTGGCCACCGGGCTGATCGGGCGGCGGGTCAACATGCTGCCGCTGACCCAGGTGACCGACATGAGCTACCGACGCAGCCCGGGCGGCAGATTGCTCGGGCACGGGACGTTCGTGATGGAGTCCGCGGGGCAGGATCAACCGCTCAGGGAGGTCGAGTTCGTCCCTCGACCCGACGCCGTCTACCTGAAGGTATGCGATCAACTGTTCGGCCCGAATGTCGACTGATCGTCAAAGACCGACGAGTAATGCGAAACGGCTGGTAAAACCTCGAATTTTCTTTGCGGTGATTCGCGGCTTTCGTACTGTCGACATGCCGCTAGATACACCCGCATCACCTGACAAATCGGGGATGTCGCAAGGGGTTTGGGGCGGTGACCCGCGCCGGTAAGGGGGTACCGAACGACGGGCTGCCGTTCCACCATGGCCGGCAGCGGACAGGTTCCGCTCCAGGACCGACGAGGAGGTGGGCTCTCCAGTGCTGCTGCGAGATGCTTCCCACGAGGGCACAGCCGGCTCGACCGCCGACCGCGCCGCGCCCGCGCGCCTTCCCCGTACCGGCATCCCCCGCGCCCGCGCGCTCCGGGGTTCCGGCACCGACACCCCCCAGGACACGCGCACGCTGTCCCGAACCCTCCTGCTCCGCCTCACCGACGTCGTCGAGGGATCGGCCGAGCACGCCTACGTGCGCAGCACCCTGGTCGAGCTGAACCTGCCCCTGGTGCGCTTCGCCGCGAACCGCTTCCGCAGCCGCACCGACCAGTACGAGGACGTGCTCCAGGTGGGCACGATCGGGCTGATCAAGGCGATCGACCGCTTCGACCCGCATCGCGGCGTCGAATTCCCGACCTACGCCGTACCGACGATCATCGGCGAGATCAAGCGGTTCTTCCGGGACACCTCGTGGAGCGTGCGGGTGCCCCGCCGGCTCCAGGAGTTGCGGCTCGCGCTCGCCGAGGCCACCGAGCAGTTCAACCACAAGTACGACCGGGCACCGACCGTGGTCGAACTCGCCAAGCACCTGAACCTGACGGTCGAGGAGATCCTCGAGGGCATGGAGGCGGCCAACGCCTACTCGCCCGCGTCGCTGGACGCGCACGACCTCGACGACGATCGCGACAACGCGCTGATCGCCCGTCTCGGCCAAGAGGACGAGGCGCTCGACGGGGTCGAGTATCGCGAGGCGCTGCGGCCGCTGCTGGCCCGGATGAGCCCCCGCGACCGGCAGATCATCATGCTGCGCTTCTTCGGCAACATGACGCAGTCTCAGATCGGCGAGCGCCTCGGCATCTCCCAGATGCACGTCTCGCGCCTGCTCGCCCGCGCGTTGGCGCGGCTGCGCGCCGACCTGTCCGCCTGAGCGAGCGCGGCCCGGCCGCGGTGCGCGCGGCCTCGACCGCTGTCCGGTGAGGCCCCTGACGGATCATCAGGGGCCTCACCGGGCGGACGACCGAGACCACCCGCGCCCGGCGTGCCGGGGTTCGGGCGGCGGCTCAGTTGGCGAGCAGCCGGGCCCGGAGCCGCAGTTCGGTGATCGGGTCGATGTTCAAACCCTTGCGCAGGTACGCGTCGAACGAGCCGTACTTGCTCTGCACCTGGGCGAACGCCGTGTCCAGGTACGACTTCTGCACGTAGAGCAGCGGGTCCATCAGGCTCGGGTCCTGCATCAGCCCGGCGGCCTTCAGGCCCGCCTTCGTGGCCTCGTTGCGTGCCCGCAGGTTGTCGTTGCTGGCCAGGAAGTCGGCCTGCACGGTAGCGTCGTCGACGCCCAGCGCCTTGAGCACGATCGCGCTCATCCAGCCGGTGCGGTCCTTGCCCGCCGTGCAGTTGTAGATCACCGTCTTGCCATCCGCGAGGTCGCGCAACACGGTGGCGAACTGCGCGCGCTGAGCCGGGTCGTCCACGAAGCCCCGGTAGACGTTCTCCAGCGCGGCGGCGGCCTTGCCGTCGCCGAGCAGCTCCTTCTGCCGGATCGGATCCCGGCTGCCCACCGCGGCGTTGGTGATGGCGGTGAGGTTGCCGTCGGCGATCGGCAGGTTCTCGACCGGGGTGCCGGCGGGAAGCCGGTTGACGCCGTTGCCGGCGATCTCGATGTCGGTACGGAAGTCGGCGGACACGTCCAGGCCCAGACCGCCCAGGCGGGCCACGTCGGCGTCGGTGAGCTTGCCGAGCGCGTCGGCGCGGAAGACCTGGCCGTACTTGACGGTCCGGCCCGAGTCCGCGCGGTGGCCGCCCAGGTCCCGGGCGTTGGGCGCGCCCTGCAGGCCGAGCGAGCGCGGGGCGGTGACCACGCCGCCGTTCGGGCCGGCCGGAGTGATGGCGAAGTACCAGCGCTTGGCCGGGTCCAGGCCGGACACGGTCAGCGAAGTGCCCTTGGTCGTGCCGACGAGCCGGGTGAAGCGGTCCGCGTCGGTGGACGCGTACACGCGCATCGGGCCGGGCCAACGATCGGTCCAGGTGATCGTGTACGTGCCGTCCGGGCCGACCGTGGCCGAGGCCCCGGTGACCGAGCCGAGACCGGCGCGGGCCGAGACGCCGGAGTCGCCGTTGCCTGTGGCGGCCGAGGCCGGGGACGAGGCGACCGCGACGGTGCCGCCGAGCGTGAGCGCCGCCGTGACGGCGAAGGTCGCGAGGCGGGTGGTGCGTATGCGCATGCGGTTGTGCTCCCGAGGAGGAAGTGTTCATGATCGCCCGGGAACGACCTGGGAAAACAACCGGTCGTCGCTGCCGAGCGACGGACACACTGTAGTGACGACCGGGCGCCGACTCCAGACGGTGCCGTATGGATGGATGGTGCGATGGGTCACCGTACGAACCGGTTGCCCGGATCCGCCGATCACCGGGCGGACCGACCACCCGACGCCGTCCCTTCGCGGCCCGAATCCGCCGCATCCGCAGGCCACTTCCACACGAAGCCCACCGAACACGCCGGCGAAAGCGCCCAGTCGCCACATCCGCCCCCTCGACGGGGAACGCCGGCACCCGGTTCGGGAGTTTCCCTGATACGCCGTCAAATAGGTACCGAGCGACGGGATTCCGGGTAGAACGCCGCCATCCGCCCGGTCATCGGGCGGACCCGGGGCAAAGTGGGGACCAACGCGCGCGCGTGCGCCCACGGGCACGGGCCGTGCACGCTATACCTGTTGATACCGGTCGCACGGGTGGGAGGACGTCCACTCACCGGCGACCCGAAGGGACCGGCTCGCCGGCCGGCCCGACGCGAAGGAGGAAGCCGTGCCGGACGGTACCAGCAAGCGCCACACCCCCGGCGATGGTTCGCCGGGCCGGCCCGTCCCGCGAGCCCAGGGTCCCCGGCGCTCCGGTCCGGGCGATCGTGAACGCCCCGAACCCGACTGGGATCGTCGGCCCGACCCCGACTACGACCGTCGGGCGGACCCGGACTACGACCATCGGCCGGATCCGCTGTACGACCGCGAGGTCGAGGCGCCCTCCGGACCGCCGGGCTTTCCCGACTCGGCGCCGCCGGACCAGGGCGGGCGCCGCTCCGGGCGGGCCCGCCGGGTGGCCAACTGGTTCGGGTTCGGCGCGCCGGCCGAGGAGGACGAACCGGATCAGTACGACCGCCGGCCCGGCTTCGGCCGCCGCGATCCGTACGAGGCCGACGCCGGGGTGTACGACTACGGACGCGACCAGGGCCAGGAGTACGACGCCGACTACGATCCGGCGCCGCCCGCGTCGGGCCGCAATCGGCGGCGCACCGGCTCCTCGCACTGGGAGGACGTGATGCTCGGCTCGTCGCCGCCTCCGGGCACGCCGATGTCGGACAGCATCCCCGGCGACACGATGCCGCCCGATCGGCTGCACCGCGACGCGCAGGGCGTGTTGCCGCCGTCGCGCGGCGCCGCCCGCCCGGGACGGCGCGAGGATCCGCAGCAGTGGCGGCCGGAGGCCGACGACGACATCGAGCCCGCCGATCCGATGGATCCGGTCGACCCGCTCGACCCCGGCCCGAGCCCGTCCGCCGAGCGTCGTCCGAACTACCCGCCGATCCCCAAGCACCGGCCCGCACCGGCCGTGGAGTCGGACAGCTACTCGTCGATCGACGCGAGCCCCGGGTTCGGCGACGATCCGACGGAACGACGGCGCGACGTCGGCGGCGAACCCGCCCCGGACGACGCCGGCGAGCCGGGCACCACGTTCCTCAAGGCGCCCCCGGCCCAGCGCACGCCCCACCGCTCCGCGCCCGCGGACAACCCGGCCGACGAGGTCCCGCGAAGGATGTTGCGCATGCTCCCACCTCCCGCCCTCGCCGACGGCGGCGGCATGGTCGTCGACGGCGGCCGGCTGGGCCGGTTGAACGTGCGCGCCGCCGGAGTCCGGGGCGAACTGCACCAGCAACAGGGCCTGCCCAGACAGAACTGCTTCGCGGTCGGCCCGGACCCGAGCGCCCGCTGGACGATCGCCATCATCTGCGACGGCGTCGACAACGCGCACGCCTCCGAACTCGCCGCCCAGATCGCGGTCCGCAGCGCCTACCGCACCGTCGCGCGGATGGTCGCGCGCGAACGGCACGAGAACTGGGACTGGGCCGGTGTTCAGACGGAGGTCGAGGAGGACCTGCGCTCCCGCCTGACCGGCACCGCCGACCGCGCGCACGAGCTGGGCCGCTCCGAACCCGCCACCCGCCTGGCGATATTGGTCACCGCCGCCGATCCGCTGGAGGACGACCGGGTCGACATGGCCGTACTCGGCGACAGCACCGTGCTCCGCCTGGCCCAGGGCGGCTGGCGCGCGCCGCTGGGCATCCGGGACACCTCGCTGGAGGCCGCGCCGGCGGCGATTCCCGACCAGGCCGGCGACGACCAGCTCCGCATCTGCCGGACCACGTGGCGGCCCACCGACGTACTGGTGATGATGACCGGCGGCTTCGCCGAGGCACTCGGCCAGCCGACCGCCGGTCTCGCTCCGCGCCTGGCCGGGGATTGGCGGACCCCGCCATCCCTGTTCGACTACCTGCGTGATGTGGACGAGGGCCTGCGGCTGCGCGAGGAGGACGGCTGCGTCGTCGCGCTGTGGCCGTCGACCTGACCGGAGGTATCGAGCGACGAACCGCGAATACCGGATACCGGATACCGAAGTATTCGCGGAATGTATATCGCGGGCGGGGCCCGGAGGGATGGGGTCCCGCCCGCGGTATGTCGGCCCGTTGGTACGGCGGTCGGTATATCGACCGATGGGTGGGTCAGGTGACGGCAATGAGCACGACCGCCGCGACCACGATGATCGCGATCACGACTCCGGCGATCAGTAGCACCGGCGGGGTGCCGCGCCGGGCCGGTTCGCCGGGAGCCGCGGGGCGGTCCTCGGCGACGAAAGCCCGGAACATCTGAGTACTGGCTGCAGGATCCATCTCGTTGTCAGGCATGCGCAGACCATACCGCACCCCGGAAAACGCAAAAGGCCCATCCCTTTCGGGATGGGCCTTTCACACGTAGATTCCGGCGGCGTCCTACTCTCCCACACCCCTTCGAGTGCAGTACCATCGGCGCTGGAGAGCTTAGCTTCCGGGTTCGGAATGAGACCGGGCGTTTCCTCTCCGCCAAGACCACCGGAAAACCATCGAACCCACAAAACAGGGTTACTCGGTGAACCAGAAATCACATGCGGTGATTCAATTATCAAACGGGTTCCCCGAAACCGATTGCGGTTCGGGAACCACACAGTGGACGCGTAGCAA